>NZ_JAUBSA010000037.1:0-58271 GCF_036702115.1 Microcoleus sp. LAD1_D5
ATAATTATGAGTTAGCTCTAGGGGGATTAAATTGAAAACCTTCTATTATAGCATAGATTTTTTTTGCAAGAGGTCTAATGAATTGACGGAGTAATTCTAGCTCTTCCTTCATTTTAATGGGATCGCCAATTTGTAATATTCTGTCAATTTCTAATTGCATCTTATTCTTACCTTTTTTTAGCCCTTTTTGATAATTCCGATCTTTGATCATGTCCTGATATTCCTTAACTTTTTTTTCAAAAATATTTAGAGTTGCATATTCTAATTCAGGGTATTTATCCCTTGCCATATATCCCTCATACTCTTCCTCAGCTCTTTTTATCTTTTCATACTCTTCTTTGTTATCATCAAGGATTTCACGAATATCATCATAATAAAAAGCCGCCACATTAAACTTGAATCTTATAAAATATCCTTGTGTCGGTTGTTTGTCATCCTCGTAATCCATGATTTTAACAATTTCAAATATCTTTTTTTCCGTTAGCAATAGGCATAAAGAACCTTTTGGAAAATTCTTTTTCGCTTGCTCTATAGTTATGTGTGACGAGTGAAAACAACTTATTTTCTCACTATCATTAAGGAGATTAGTTCCCTTGTCAATAAGAACACTATCAGTCAAGACACCTAGTTCAATGAATTTACCCTTTGGCGGCGGTGCTTGATCTTGACCCTCGTTAGATTCTGCTTCATTTTGATTTTCAGGAGACTCTTCATTATAGTTATTAATTTTTTCTTCAAATTCCTTAATTCTTTTTCCCCATGAATTATATTGATCGTTCTTGTACTTGTTAATTATTTCTTCCCATAAATCATATTCATTAGAATCAATATATATCTTAGACAAACGAGCAATTAATGTTTTTGTTAAGTTGAAGTTGACGATACTAATACATAATTCTCCCTGACATTCAAGACCAGCCTTGGTTAGATTAGATGACCCTATGATCGAAACACCTATCTGAATGTCAGCTTTTATCTTGTTCCGATTCCGACCTAAAAAACAATAGGCTTTGATATGAAAGTTATTCTTAGGGCATATAAACTGAACAGATTTATTCTTAAGTTGTTTTGATTTTTCTGATTCGATAAAATTTAATAATTTTTTAATATTTTTAATCTCATTAAAGAAGTCTTTGCCGCCGATGGCAATCACAACTTTCGCATTTTCTGTTAAAGAATTGTGTAAGAGAATTTGTTTTACTTTTTCCACTCCATCATCATCAATAAAAGCAGAAAAAATATAAATTTCACTCCAATAAAATTGTTTGGAATCTTCTAATAAAATATTGATTTTATTTTCTAAGTTTTCTTCATTGTCGCACAAAAACTGATAATTCATCGTAAATACCTCCAATTAATTGATATAAAAATTTTTAGGTAAGATATAAACCACAACTTGATTATCTTCCCTAAAACTGCGCGCTCGCACCTAATAAAGTTGACTAAAAACATAATCAACCAACTCAATCAAAGCCTACTGCGACTCCGACGGCGGGAACCCACCAAACGCATAACCGCAGACTGAGCGGACTTAGCCTGTAATTCCCGCGATCGCCTGGGATGTTTGAAAGGTTACTCATGGGCTTAACAAGGGATAGAGAGGGAAACGCATGGAGAAATTATAACTGTTGCAGTCGAGCTTGAACCAATTTTTGAATATTTGTGGCAGAGATCGGATTTATGAGAGTTACGCACAGCAAAGAAACCGGGTTTTTCACTTAGTTAAAGGCTGGGATGCCGTATTTTCGCAAAAAAAACCGGTTTCTAATCACCCGTGTTTTAGTCATAATTTAAAAATGTTGCAGCAGAGATTTTTCTTGGGCGTAAACCTTTCGCAGCGACTCCAGCCCGATCGCCCCCAACATCAATTTAATCACCCCCACCATTTCCCCCCACTCCAACAATTCAGAAACATAAACAGCTTTCTGAAATCTATCCGCATAGAAATCTACCCAAAAATCCGGCGCGTTTCTCTCTTTCTGACTCGCCCAACGGCGCTTCCAATAACCAAAATCTAAACCAGAGGGCGATTCCACTCCCAAAACAGGCGGAAAGTCGGCATAACTCACAAACCGACTCATGCCTTTGGCGTGCACGTACAGGATATGCGCCCAACACTCGAAGCGATATATTTGTTCTACCTTGATTTTCAGCAGCCACGCGATCGCCTCTTTCGTCACAAACCGGCTCAATCTGTGTCTGGGGGTTGATTTTGGTCGAAAGCTTGCTAACATGGTTGATACATCCCACTTGATGGGAATTTTCAATGGTTGATACATCCCACTTGATGGGAATTTCAGATGGTTAATAAATCCCAGTTGATGGGATTTGAACTTTGATAGGCGATCGTCTTTAAGTTTTCCAGACGTTGGGGCGATCGCTTTTTACGATATTTTTATTAAAAACTAAATCTAGTTTTTTGTCAATGGGTTTAATTAGATTGCGGGTTAAAGAATTTGCTGCTGAGAAAGGCTGGACGATCAAAGAGGTTTCTGAGCGATCGGGAGTCATTTACAGCACACTCACCACCTATTCACGTTCTCCGGGAATGGCAATGGTTGATTTTACTTGTCTGCTGAAGTTGGCACGTACTTTTGACGTGATGGTGGAAGATTTGGTTGAGGTCGTCAAAGAGTAGTCGATCGCTTTTTACAGTACAATCGAATGACTTATCTCAATCACATCTCAAGAGCTTATGGGCTTAATTAAGTTGCGGGTTCGAGAATTTGCTGCCGAGAAAGGCTGGACTCTAAAAGAGGTTTCTGAGCGATCGGGCGTAGTCTACAGTACGCTCAGAACCTATGCCCGATCGCCCGGATTAGCAACAGTTGACGTGACAGCCTTGCATAAGTTGGCAAGGACTTTTGATTTGTCGATCGAAGATTTGTATGAGATTGTGCAGGAATAGGCGATCGCTTTTACAGACTAATTATCCAGTCAATAATATTACTCGACAGTTGCTAGCATCTGATTGACAGACTCACCCCGTTGTAGCGCTTCCCAATCAGATGTAACAGGTTGGTAAGAACAGTAACACACCACAATTCGCTCCTCAGTATCGGAAGCAGAAAACTGCTGAACGCGAGTAACTACCCAATCTCCATCTTTCCCGTGGGTGACTCCATTACCGGGGTCAGATATATTTTCATAATCGCGGGTTTTGTCCCCTACTTGAGGAATTTCTGGGTTTTCTTCCCAAGTCCAATTTTCCCAAAGTATATTAGTGAGACAGCCCCTCGGCATAAGCTGACGTTCTTCCCAGCCCGGAGCACTCATGCTTTCGGTTTTGTAGACAATCCAAATTTTTTTTGCCATTTTTTTAAAGACGATCGCACAATCGCGTTCAATACTTCGACTATATCAGAGATGAAAGCTCGTGCATCGGTTAAAATAGAGAAGTCAATTTGTGATTAATAAGTCTGAATGCCTACGTTACTCCGAGTCGGCCCATACCGTTTCTTCTGCTATGCGGGCGATCGGGATGAACCACCCCACGTTCACGTTGAGCGCGATCGAGAAGAAGCTAAGTTTTGGCTTAGTCCAGTTCGCCTTCAAAATAATAAAGGCTTCAATCGTACAGAAATCAATGGCATTCAGAAACTTGTTGAAGAACATCAACAGCAATTATTAGCAGGTTGGAATGACTTCTTTAATGGTTGAGTTGCTAGAAATCCCCCAAGCACAAAACGTAGTTGTTACAGACGACGCGCTAACAGTCGATCTATCCGATGGTCGTACTATTTCTGTTCCTTTAGCCTGGTATCCTCGGCTATTGCATAGCACATCAAACGAACGCAATAATTGGCGATTTATTGGTGGAAATGAGGGAATCCACTGGTCTGATATTGACGAAGACATTAGCATCAAAAATATTATTCTCGGTAAACCATCTGGAGAAAGTCAGAAGTCATTTCAGCGGTGGTTAGAAGAACGCGGGAAAATACTCTAATACCAAATCCGCCTTCAATCTCCTTCTTAGTCCGCGCAGGCGGACTTCGTTTGACAAGAAGTGGTTTCAACCGCCGAATCATCTTCAAAAAAAAAGCGCCTGAGTTCCCCCAGACGCATACCATAAAATCAACAAATTGTCAACCCTAACCTAACCATTCAAAGCCTCAGCACCGCCGCAAACTTCCAGGATTTCCTGAGTAATTGCCGCTTGCCGCGCCTTGTTATAAGTCAGCGTCAAACTACCGATCAAATCGCTAGCATTCTCACTAGCATTGTTCATCGCCGTCATCCGCGCCGCCAACTCGCTAGCAGCAGACTCTTGCAAAGCCCGTAGCAATTGGTTGTTCAAATACAAGGGCAAAAGAGCCTCCAGAATTTGCGCCGGATCTTGCTCGAAAATCATGTCGCGGGGCAAACTTTTCATAGTAGGTGCAGAAACCTTTTCGCGCGATACTTGAAACTCTCCGCCTTTCGATGTCAAGCGGAAGATTTCATCGTCTTGCACTTCAAAACCTTGGGGGTCGAGGGGCAGCAAAGTTTGAATTACCGGACGCGAACTAATTAGCGACACAAACTTGGTATAAATTAACTCAATTCTGTCCACAGTTCCTGACAGGAATAGCGACAACAATTCGTCCGCAATCATGGCTGCTTCCGGTGCTGTTGGAATCTGTTCCAAGTTAGCGTAAGTAGCATCGATCGGCTGTTCGCGGCGCTGGAAATACTGAGTAGCTTTGCGTCCTACCAACACGTATTTGTAGTCTAAGCCTTCAGCTTTGATTTCCTTAGCGCGATTTTCGGCGTATCTGATGATGTTGCTGTTGTAGCCGCCGCACAAACCCCGATCGCCCGAAACTACCAACAGTCCCACCGATCGCACTTCGCGTTTTTTCAGCAGCGGCAAATCCAGGTTTTCAAACTGCAAGCGTTCCGCCAAACCGTATAATACCTCTGCCAGTCGATCGGCAAAAGGCCGAGTTGCAGTCACCTGTTCTTGAGCGCGGCGCACCTTTGCAGCGGCCACCAAGCGCATTGCTTCTGTAATCTTTTTAGTGTTCTTGACCGACTTAATGCGATCGCGAATAGTTTTCAGATTTGCCATAATTTTCTCCTTAGTCCCTTGCCCGCATCTTTTTAATTAAAACCGCGAATAAACGCAGATAAACGCAGATGAACTTCCGATAATCTGCGTTTATCCGCGTTCATCTGCGGTTCAAAATTCCAACTCGATTTACGCAGAAACCAAGAAAGTTTGCTTGTATTCTGCGATACCTTCTTTCAGCAGCTTCTCAGCTTCATCAGTCAAGGCTTTTCCGCCTTGAACAATTTCGCCGTACTGCGGCTTGCTAGTCCGCAAATAGTCGCGCAAACCAACAGTAAACTTGCTGACTTTTTCCACAGGAATGTCATCCATATAGCCGTTAATACCGGCATAGATTACAGCCACTTGTTCGTTCATCGGCAGAGGCGAGCTTTGGGGCTGTTTCAACAGTTCCCGCAAGCGCTGACCGCGCGACAATTGATTCTGAGTAGCTTTATCCAAGTCAGAAGCAAACTGAGAAAATGCTGCCAGTTCTTCAAACTGCGCCAATTCCAATTTCACCTTACCGGCTACTTTTTTCATCGCCTTAGTTTGAGCCGCCGACCCTACCCGCGATACCGAAATACCGGGGTTTACTGCGGGACGCAAACCAGCGTTAAACAAGTCAGAAGAAAGGAAGATTTGACCGTCGGTAATCGAAATTACGTTCGTCGGAATGTAAGCAGAAACGTCACCAGCTTGGGTTTCGATAATTGGCAAAGCAGTCATGCTGCCTTCGCCCAAATCGTCGCTCAATTTAGCAGCGCGTTCTAGCAAGCGAGAGTGCAGGTAAAACACGTCTCCGGGATAAGCTTCGCGACCGGGAGGACGGCGCAGCAACAAGGACATTTGGCGATAAGCTTGTGCTTGTTTGGAAAGGTCATCGTAAATGACCAAAGTGTGCTTGCCTTTGTACATGAAATACTCGGCTAAGCTAGCACCTGTGTAGGGAGCCAAGTATTGCAGGGTTGCGGGGTCGCTAGCGTTGGCTGCTACTACGATCGTGTAGTCCATCGCGCCCTTTTCTTGCAGGACGTTGACGATGTTAGCTACTGTAGAAGCTTTTTGACCGATCGCTACGTAAACGCAGATCACGTTTTCCGATTTTTGGTTGATGATTGTGTCGATCGCGATCGCAGTTTTACCGGTTTGTCTGTCACCGATAATCAGTTCCCGCTGTCCTCTTCCCACCGGAATCATCGCATCAATAGCGGTAATTCCTGTTTGCATCGGTTCGTAAACAGAACGGCGAGAAACAATCCCCGGTGCCGGAGATTCAATCAAGCGAGATTCAGTAGTTTTAATTTCTCCTTTGCCGTCAATCGGACGGGCCAAAGCATCAACTACCCGTCCCAACATTGCTTCACCCACGGGGACTTCAGCAATTCTGCCAGTAGCAGTAACTGCCGAACCTTCTTGAATGCCGAGACCTTGGCCCATCAACACTGCACCCACGTTATCTTGTTCGAGGTTCAGTGCAATGCCCACAGTGCCGTCGGCAAATTCTAGCAATTCCCCAGACATGGCTTTATCCAAGCCATAAATCCGGGCAATGCCGTCGCCTACTTGCAGAACAGTACCGACGTTAGAGACTTTTACGTCTTGGTCGTACTGTTCAATTTGCTGGCGAATAATGCTGCTAATTTCGTCAGGTCTGATTGCTGCCATGTCAGTTGTTTTTTGTCAGTTGTTTGTTGTCAGTTGTCAGTTATCAGTTGTTCAAAACTACCAACCGTTAACTGCTAATTAAATTAGCTAATAGTCATCAGCTATTAACTATCAGGAATTCAAGCGAAGTCCCAGACGGCGCAATTGTCCCCGCAGGCTGGCATCAATTACTTGAGAGCCTACTTTGATTACCACACCGCCGATTAAATCTGCGTCTATTTTGGTTTCAATTTCTACTTGACTAGCGCTGGTCATCGCCTGCACTTTCTCGCGAACAGTCTGCTGTTGAGCGTCTGAAAGCGGGACAGCCGATGTAACTTCAGCCAATACTGTTTGGTTGAGTTCTCGGAGCCTTGCCAAGTATTGTTTGCCAATTCCTTCTAAAAAAAGAATTCTTCCTTTGTCTACTAAAAGCTTCAGAAAGCTGTGCATCAAGGGGTTCATTTCTTCACCCGCTATTTGCTGAATCACGGCTTTTTTAGCATCCGGTTTGATCAGCGGATTGGCTAAAAATTGACGCAAGTCTTCCGAACCTTCTAGCAGGCTCAGTAAGGAACGAATGTCTTCGCCGAACTTCTCTGAGAGATTGTTGGACTGAGCCAGTGACATCAAGGCAGATGCGTAAGGCTGTAAGACTTCTGTGCTGACTTTACTCACGTTTTAGTCTCCCACTAACGCAATGCTGCGATCGATTAATTGGTGTTGAGCGCCGTCGTCCAAGCTAGTTTTTAGCTGGCTTTCCACCTTTGCTAATGCCAGAGATACAACCGCCGATCGCAGTTGGGCGATCGCTCTTTCCCGCTCCGCTTCCAACTCTTGACCTGCTGTTGCTCTCATGCGTTCAACGTCTTGCGCTGCCTGAGCTAGAATTGCTTCTTTTGCTTTCTTGGCAGTTTCTTCAGCAGCGGCACGAATTCGTTCGGCTTCTGCTTGCGCTTGAGTCAATTTTTGCTGTTGCTCTGCTAGAGCTGCTGCTGCATCTTTTTGGCGTTTTTCTGCATCTTGAATCGCCTCTTGGATGGCCGAACGCCTCTCTGTCAGGATTTTACCTACAAATCCGCGCCCGAAATAAAACAGCACTGCAATAATAATGACCAGGTTAATCAGGTTGGTTTCTAAAATATCGAAATTTAAACCGAAACCACCTTCGCCGCTAGCTTCTGTGGCTAGCAATAAAACAGTCCCCATGATACTCTTCCATAATTGCGCGTGCAGATTGGGTGAAGCGATTTTAGATTTGAGATTGCATCAAAAATCTAAAACTCTTCGGTCTCGCTATTTGGCCAGCGACTGCCCTAATAGCTTTTCGAGAATTTGGCCGCTGAGCGCGTCTACTTGTTGTTCTAGTGAGCGCATTGCTTCTTGCTTTTGCTGCTCTATTTCTTGCCCAGCCTTTTCCCGCGCGACTTGAGCTTCTTGTTGAGCCTCAGCTACTTTGGCTGCCCCAATTTTTTGGGCATCAGCTTGAGCTGCAGCAATTACTGATTGAGACTGTTTGCGAGTTTCTCCCAGTTTTTGTTCGTACTGCTGCGCCATTTGCTGAGCTTTTGCTAAGCGTTCTTGGGCGGAGACTTGAGTGTTGCGAATGTAATCGGCGCGATCGTCAATTGACTTGCTGAGCGGCTTGTAAAAAATTACATTCAAGACTGCGACTAGAATTAAAAACTGCACCGCCATCAGAGGCAGCGTAGCATCTATATCAAACAGTCCCCCTTCCTTAGCCGCTTCTTCAACTGCTAGTAATACTGTCCAGTGCATCATGATTTTTTGACGGCTTCCATCTAATTCGCTTAATCGATTTTAGATTTGAGATTTTGGATTAGAATCGCCAAAACCTCAAATCTAAAATTTCCAATTATTATGCGAAGGGGTTGGCAAACAGCAGCACTAGGGCTACGACCAAACCGTAAATTGTGAGCGCTTCCATGAACGCCAAACTCAACAGCAAAGTGCCGCGAATTTTACCTTCTGCTTCCGGCTGACGGGCAATCCCTTCTACAGCCTGACCTGCTGCATTACCTTGACCGATGCCAGGGCCGATTGCGGCTAAACCTACTGCCAAAGCGGCGGCAATTACGGAAGCGGCAGCAACTGTTGAGTCCATGATGATTTTCCTTATCTAAAGTACAAAATTGAGAACAGATAGTCTACAGAATTGTCCGATTTAACTGGAGAAAGTTTGAGTTCAGAAATTTTCTTTTTCCTCCTTCATTCTTCGCCGTTTATCGTTAGTTAATGGTGTTCTTCGCCGTGACCGCCTTCTAGAGCTTCACCTATGTAGGCTGCGGCTAAGGTTGCAAAAATCAAAGCTTGAATTGCACTGGTAAATAGTCCCAGAACCATCACTGGCAGAGGAACAAATAAAGGCACTAGCAACACTAGCACTCCGACCACCAATTCGTCCGCAAGAATGTTGCCAAACAAACGGAAACTTAGGGACAGAGGCTTAGTGAAATCTTCTATGATTTTGAACGGCAACATGAAAGGCACCGGTTCAACATAGTGGGCGAAATACCCCAAGCCGCTTTTGCTGAGACCTGCATAAAAATATGCTAGAGAAGTCAGCAGTGCAAATGCTACCGTCGTGTTGATGTCAGCGGTAGGAGCTCCCAATTCGCCTGATGGCAGCTTAATCAGCTTCCAAGGAATTAGAGCGCCAGACCAGTTTGACACAAAGATGAACAGAAATAATGTACCAATAAACGGTACCCAAGGGCGATATTCTTTTTCCCCAATTTGGTTTTTAGCCAAGTCCCGAATAAATTCCAGCGCATACTCCATAAAATTTTGCATTCCGCTGGGAATTCGCTGGATTTTGCGGGTTCCTAAAATCGAAACTACGACTAAAACAGCAATTACAAACCACGAGGTTAGAAAAACCTGTCCATGCACTTTCAGATTGCCGAGTTGCCAGTACAACTGCTGGCCAACTTCCAATTTGGCGAGGGGGAAACGATTAAAGGTGTTTAGAACGTCAAGCATTGCCATTCAACGGGCTTCCCCATACAAATCGATGAGTTGAGTTTTGCTCTTCTTACCTGACTTACCTGTAATCTAGTGCTAATGCACTTCGGATCACGTAAACCATCAGCGCAGCTTTGTAAGTCAGAAATCCCAAAAATATCGGTAAAATCTGTAGCTGATTCCACTGTGTTCCTACTATCATCACCGCGAAAAACAAACCGAGCCTTGTCTTGCTGATGCGTTGATTTTGGCTGCCGATTCGTTCAACGTCTCTAGCCAACATCTTTAAGTAAACCACACCTGTGACCGCCCCAAGCAAATAATTCAGGGCAATGTTGAGGGAGTAAAAAATCCAAACGGAGATAAAAATAATCGCCGTAAAAGCAAGGGTGTACGCCAACAACTCTTGTTGGAGGCGATAAAAGTCTTGCATGGGATTCGTTGTCTCGGACGAGACTGTCGAGACTGTTGAGACTGTGCCAGCTTGAGGAATATCCTCGGTTGCTGGTGTGGGTTCGGTGGGTGTGTTTTGCGTGTTCACGAAGCTCAGAAACTAATGCAGGTAGCAGGCGAGTGCTTTGCAAACTCAGAAAAATAATACCACGCTGCGGTAACAATACTTAAAATAAAATTAATCATATTTTCGGAATTTGGTGTCGGGCGCTTCGGAAACCTCAACCCGTTAAATGTCCGATCGACCTTACCCTAAATCTCCCACCGCCACACTGCACTTAGTTACACATTGTTCTCTTGATTCTCACTAAGTAAGCCTCACTTAGTGAGAAGGGACAGAGGCTGATCGTGCGAATCGATGAGGTAACTCTCCCTTGTCTGCCTCTGCGCGCTACAAGAGTTAATTCAAATTCGATCTCATTCAATAACCTTAAACTCTTGAAGCGCCGGGAGAAAGTTTTTATTCTCGTGGCTCGATCGACTAAGCTTAATCAAAGCAAATCGCTGTAGAGGCTGCAAACTCGCCCACTGTGCCAAAGAAATTGTCACGCCGAGCTCTTGCGCTTTTGCAGAAACAGACTCCGGTACAGTTGCAGCATCCATCCACGGGGGATTTTCATCAACCGCCAAATCAGTTCCCGGTTTGCCTGTCTGTTGAATTAATATTTGATTTAGCTTTTCTCGGTAATCAATAATTTCGGCTTTTGTTAAGCAAGGTAACTCTACAAGACTTTGCCGTTCTGCTTGGTTGAAATGATTCCAATCCTGCAACTTCAATTTAATGCCGCAAGTATCTAACTTGAGACGTACTTGCATCGGAATGCAGCGCAGAGCTTCCACAAAATCAGCTTCAAATTCAAAGAACATATATTTAGCAAGTTTATTTGAGTTGTGAATGAGATTTTTTTTATTAACCGCAGAGGGCGCAGAGTAAGAGAGGAGGGGGAAGGTGAAAAGAAATTGATGCAGGTTTATTGCTATCTATCAATAATTGCAGAAAATCGAGTCAGCATTTATAATTAAATAATATTACAAACTATTGACATGGATACCGTAGACTACCTTCGGATTAGCTTGATAGACCGCTGCAACTTCCGCTGTCTCTACTGTATGCCGGAAGGTAGCGAGTTGGACTATGTATTGCAGCAGCAGTTGTTAACTCACTCGGAATTGCTAACTCTGCTGCGGGAAGTTTTTATACCCGTGGGATTTACCAAGTTTCGCTTGACTGGAGGGGAACCGCTGCTGCGGCCTGGGGTGGTGGAATTGGTAAGGTCGATCGCCTCGATGCCGGAAACGCGAGATTTGTCAATGACAACTAATGGCTTTTTGCTGGCGGGAATGGCGGAAAATCTCTACAATGCTGGTTTGCGCCGGATTAATATCAGTTTGGATTCCTTGGAACCGGAGACTTTCGATAAGATAATTGGTAGTCGGGGACGATCGCGATGGACGCAGGTTTGGGAGGGAATTCAAGCGGCTTATCAAGCAGGATTCGACCCGCTGAAACTGAATGTGGTGGTAATTCCCGGTGTGAATGACAGCGAAATATTGGATTTAGCGGCGTTAACTATTAACCGGAATTGGCACGTTCGTTTTATTGAGTTTATGCCGATCGGCAATGGGGATTTATTTGGCGATAAAGGTTGGGTAGCATCAGCCGAATTGCGGCAACAAATTAGCGAAAAATACGGGTTAGCCGAGTCGGGAATTCGCGGAAATGGGCCGGCGGATGTGTTTCAAATTCCGGGGGCGAAGGGCACTTTAGGGTTTATCAGCCAAATGTCCGAGTGTTTTTGCGATCGCTGCAACCGGATGCGTTTGTCTGCTGACGGGTGGCTGCGGCCTTGTCTGCTGAACGAAACCGGGCAAATTGACTTAAAAACTGCTCTGCGTGGTGGGACTCCTATCAGCGAATTGCGCGATCGAGTGAGGCACATATTAGAGATTAAACCGGAGATTAATTTCAAGCAGCGAGATTCGGGAACTACTCAAGGAAATTACAGCCGCACAATGTCTCAAATCGGCGGGTGAACTCCTCGAAATCGATAATTTATTTGGTACACTTAAGACATCATCCAATTTTGTAAGTCAGATGAACACCATCTCGATCGCCATTTCAGACCTGCTGATGCTGAAGCTACAAAAAGTTGCTGCTGAGATGAATGTATCCATCGAAGAATTAGTCTTGATGAACATTGAAAGCTCGATCGCGCAACGAGAAAATCCCGCAGCAAATACCGATCGAGATATTTGCCATCAAAATGCTGAAATTGCGATCGAGGTAATTGACAAATTTTATACTCTTGTTACGGAATGGCAGAGTGAAGTTGGGGGAATGTCTTCGACAGCTCAAATGTCTCAGCATCCTGCATATCAGGAAATTATTAATATGGGTTCTCCAATCGTACCGCTGTTGCTATCGGAACTGAAAAAAAATCCCCTTTACTGGTTAGCTGCATTGAATGAAATTACGGGTAAAAATCCCATTAAACCGGAACAAAAGGGAAGGGTAAAACAGATGGCATCAGCTTGGATAGAGTGGGGTAAAGATCGAGGCTACGCGACTATTAGCAACATCGAGCCAACCGACCATCGCATCTTTTAAATTAGCCATCACTTCTTCCATAGTATCTCCTTCGGTAATGCACCCAGGAAGTGCAGGTACTTCAGCCCAATAGCCACCTTCTTCTGCGGGATGAATAATTGCTCTAATTTTCATATTTTCTCCTTGTGAATTCCTTGTAAATCGGCGGCTAAAGCTCCCCTTCCAGGACTTGTTGGGCCGTCAAGTTCAACTGCGGAAAAGTCGGCGATATCAGCGCTTGTTCCCCTTGAAAAACCCCAACTTCGACATACTCACCTGATTCTAGTCGTAGTACCGCTACTATCTCCTCTTGAGGGTCAACAATCCAATATTCAGGAATACCCCGCGCTGCATATTGAGCTCGTTTACTAATGTAATCGCGATCGCGCCCCACTCTACCTGGACTAACAACCTCGACAACCAACTGAGGAGGTGGCATAGTTTGGGTGATGGTTAGCCTGGTTGCTGTCAGCAAGATGTGTTCGGGGCGCAAAACCACCAAATCTGGGTAGCGGTTAGCTGCGTCGCCCTCCCGCAGGATCGGAACTTGGATTTCGCACATATGTGTTCTGATCAGCCTCAGTGGGATGAACCCGCTACTAGCCAGAGTGAATAGTAGATAGTTAGCAATGGCGGTGTTGGGTTCGGATTCGGGTGGCAATGTTACTAACTCTCCGTCAATTAATTCGTAGCGGTTGTCGGTGTCGTCTTCATAGGTGAGGTACTCTTCAAAGGTAAGTTTCTGTTTGTGGGCTTGTGTCATCTTTTACCTTCCAGGATTGCTATTGTTATTAAAATACTTACACATCCGAGGGAAGCGGCGGTCGCAGTGATTTTCATTGAATTAACAAGCTGGGTAGCACTGTCCGATCGACACGGGGCGATCGGATTGGAGCGGTGGCGGGCAAGATTTTTTAAGGCTCTGCCAGAGATTTTAGCATCATTTATTCATACTTTTTATTCTTGAGTCATGCTTCATTATTTCACTAAAATAAATTCGTGCAATTGAAGGATTTTCTTGCATATATTTCCTCATTGGCTCATATATTTCTTTAAATTCTTCAGAATCCTTGTCTGGATAATCAATCATTATTATTTCAAATTCAGAGTTGAATTCCAAGTATAATTTGTTTAAGTGAACAAATTTCTCTTGAGTACGCATACTTCCAAATTCCATTTCATGTCGTACTTGAATAATTTCTGTCAAAAGCTGAATTGATGTTTTATAAGAATCATAAATTTTTTCTCGAAACCATTTTTGTTGTTCACTTTTTTCTTGCCAGATGCGTTGTTTTTCTTCTCGTTGAAGTTGAAATTTATTATTGATAAAATTGCTAGTTAGTAGCATTATACCTGAAACTATTGCAGATAAAATAATATAAATACCCGGTGATTGAGGAAACATATAGTGGCTAAAAATAAATGGTAATATAAATGGAGAAAACAAAAATAGAAATGAAGGTAAAAGTAGTTTTTTTTCGTCATTAATGGTACTAAAAAAGTTAAATAGTTTTAGTTTATATGCTAACCATGTTCCACATAAAATACTCCCAGTAAAAGCCAAAATTAATATATTTTTCGACTCAGGATTTATTGTTAGCATAGTAAAAATGAAATTAAGGAATTGAACTGTTTAATCTTTAGCACAGAGTCTATCATATGTAGTGTTTTCCAGATTTAGAGCTTAATTTGAACAAAGTCACCTTTAGCCGTTTGAACTAGATAGTCGGAGAGGGCAAGCAATGTATGGTTTTTAGCTGGAGCTGATGCTTTAACTTTTTTTTCTGAAATAAGTTTTGGGTACTTTATTTTTTCTATGTCTTTGGGTGGTGGTACGGATAAACCAAGTTCGCAATGCGGTTGAAGAACACCCGCTTCTAATAAACAACAATGGTTGTATTTCTTACCTGAGCCGCAGGGACAATAATCATCAGGCTCAATATGAAGATAGTTAGAGTGAGGGTGGCTTATTGTTGTGTTATGGATTCCCCAAAAATGGAAAGGGGACTGTAAGCAATCCATGAGATACTCAAGGAGACCGTAGTCATAGTGATCAACCGTTTCTCCCGTGTTAGGATCTGATAAAAAAAATACGGAAAACTTTTGTACAGGAAATTCAACTATAGCTAATAAAACAAACTCAATTCCCTCCCATATTTGATAACACATTTTTCCATCATAAATCTCGCCATTCTTATGTCCACAAGAATGACGAATCGAATTTTTTTTATGACATATACTACAAATTTTATCTTTTACTGTGAATTCAGGGCTGGCAAAAAGGCTATATGGAAATAAAGACTGATACTGAAGACTATGCTGCTCGATAAAAACGATTAGAAAGAATAATTCGTCCTCCTCTTTAAGATGTCTAAAAAGCTGACTTAAATAAATTTCTATTTCCTCCAGGAGACACCAAGCTTCATAATATTCTCTAGACTTAAGTTTAGAAAAAGCAAGTACATATTTTTTCTTAATTGCTATAATTTTCTCAAGACACCAAATCTCTTTCAAGCTTTTTTGATTATTTTCAGCGATAAAGTAACTTTTTAATTCTGCCAACCTGATCAAAATACCTTCTAGCTCTACTTCATTAAGGCTAAAAAGAAAATTATTTAATACCTTTCTGATTTCACTTAATTGATTCAGCTTATTCATTGCGATCAGAAGGTAACTCTTTCAATTCATTTAGCTGCGAACTAAGTGATTCAACTACAGGGTAAACGGTTTCATAAAAATCTGACACAGAGCCTTCGTAGTACACGCGAGTTGTTTCTTTGTAACCCTCAACCAAAATTTCTATTCTTACTTGACTAGCTGTTTTTTGAGGCAGTCTCTTCTTAAGTAAGTAATCTGATATTAAATTAACAAAAATTGGAGCAATTAAAGACGTTACAATAAAACCACCTAATAGTATGAGAAGGTCGCTAAAAAGTGCAATTTCTTTATAATCACTATCCTCAACTAAAATATCAACACAAACATTCTCCGGGGAATTTTCTTTCAAGTAGCTAAAAACATCATCTGTCCCTGTGGGGAAAATAATTCCAGTACCCTCTCTGAAGTTTTCTAGAGGCAAAAGCAAGATATTTGACTGCGATAACTGCTGGCGAAGATTATCAGAAACATACGGTTTCGCCAACCAAGTATTGAAAGATACCTCAGACTTTTCTACGACAAACTGATCTTTGACCTCTTGAGCATTTTCCATATTTTCTGCCATTTTTGTTGGATACGACTTTCTATATCGGTTTTATTTAGAATTATAACTTAATGTTGTACCCCCTGCTCCGATGTCGCTTTGTCGCTTGCTGGAAGTTGCACCCAACTTTGAAACACTCTATTTTTGCCTGTAAGGGTTCCAAGCTTTGGCTGGGGATTTTCGAGTATCCCCGCCTAGCTTGATTTATAGATGTTTGAGGCTCTAAATCAGGATATGCTCTTATCCTGATTTAGTAAAGTAACGTGCCTGATATTTGTTGGTCTTCTTAACTGGTTCCCAGGCTCTAGCCTGGGAACCGAGATCCAGAGGATCTGCCTCGCTAACGGATAAAAATAAAAACAGGAGGCAGATGCTCATGGAATGTGTTCCCAGGCTAGAGCCTGGGAACGAGCAAACACCTACGCTTTGCGCTTCCGACGGCGAATCAGCACACTCATCACTTGCTTCGGATTGGCTGCACGCTGTACGGGACTCCAATCGCCAACTTGGGCAAATCCCAGGCGGTACAAAGTGAGTATGGTTTCCCTGACACCCTTGGGCGAACCTGTCACCGTTACACACACCACATCCTGTTCCGATTCTGCTGCTGAGTCGTCATTTGGCCGATCGAATTTGTTGTCGTCAGGCAAGAATTCCTGTGACATAATATGTTCTCCTGGTTTTGGGTTTTCTAGAAAAACCCAAAAACCCAGCCGCCCCGCTTTTCAACGCATAGCAGGGCGGCTACAGAGGATGTTAAGATACTCCGTTAGCCTCCAGACTGCTGATACCAGTTTGGCGGTGAGCTGTCCATTGCTGCTCGCAACAGCTTTGGGCAGTGCAACTAGATTTTTGGGCGACGCCGGCTACTTCCTCTTCAAGTAAAGCAACCTCTAACTTCAAAGCGTAGCCGCAGACGGGGGCCTGTGTCAATCCATTTTGGATACTTCGACTTCGCTCAGCACAAGTTTTGGACTGGTTCCCAGGCTAAGAGTCTAGGAACGAGCAATCGCCTACTTCCTAGGCTTTGCGCTAGAGTTATAATATTAAAATCAATTTAAAAAGAGCCATTGATTTTGTTATCATCAGCCCAAAAACTTACACTCAAGGATAACTATGCTGCACAATCTTCAGCAATCTCACGAACAAGAGATACAGACGATTACTCAAGTTTTGGGAAAAATCACCAACCGCACGGCGGATCAGATTAAACCATTACTAGATGCGATGCTCAAACAGCTAATTGAACCTCAACAACGTCCATTTTATGAAACAGCTACCCCAACAGAATGGTCAATAGCATTTCAAGAATGGGTAGACAGTCATCGTACCCTAAATCTCCCCACTCTTTCAGATGAAGCTATTAGCAGAGAGAGCATTTATGGAGACAGAGGTTAAATATGCTTTCACCCATATCCTAACTTTTAACATTGCTGATTTCGCTCGTTATTCACAAATTACGGCTGTTAATCCTCCAACTGTAAAGCCTTGATTAATGGGGAATTTAACATAAATTATACTCCGAGCAAAGAACAGGCAAGATGCCTGTTCCACAAAAAGCTAATTTGATTGTGGGGAGTAGGAGTTGGGCATCTTGCCCGCCCTTAGATTTTACCGGGTGTTAGCAAAATTAGCTGTTTTGATAAGATCGATCGCACTTCATCCAATCCAATCTCCACATTCCCTAAAATCTCCCCAACAGTCTTCTCTCCTTTACCTTGCCCAAGCGAGGTTCCCTCTTTCTCCCCCCCTTGATAAGGGGGGGCTGGGGGGGGTGCACAACCTTGCAGAAACTCAAATTCAGCACTTGATAAATTGAGCAATTGGTAATTGCAATCAAACACTTGTTGACTCGGCCAACCGTGCATACAACCACTCAACTCTGGAATTGCCGCCAAAAGTGCCTTATCGTCCGACCAATCAATTTTATTAACAGGCTTTTTGCCCAAGAAAAACTCGTAATGAGTGATTTCCGTATCCAACAATTCAATTAATCGATAAAGCTCCCGTTCCGTCAAACCCTGAGATCTTTCTATCAATTCCGGCGCTTTCCCCAAAAGTCTTTCTAACTGCCAATATCCCGGATTTGAGAAACCGATAAATTCCAATCCCGAAGCGTCAATTAACTCGAACAAAGTCTCGATATTGTAGTCAATTTCCTGCGGGTGAACGTACATATCAGCAAAACATTCATCTCGCTGATTTTCTCCTGCCCAACGCTGTTTCTCGTACTTGACAAGACGGTTGTTTTCTGGTAAAGAAGAAAAGATTTGACGACCGACTTTCACACCATCGGGATAGTCACCTTTTTGCGGGCCTTGGAGAAGTGCGATCGCCCTTTGCATCAGTTGAATTTCCCAGCGTCCGAGCTCAGCATACACAAAAATGTGCATTAAACCGCCCGCCGCCAACTTCGCAGCCAGCGCTTGAATGCCCCGGATCGGATCGGGTAAATGGTGCAGCACGCCCACGCAGTTGATCAAATCAAACTCGCCCTCTAACTCGGCGGCATCGTACAGGCTGAGGTGGCGAAAATCTGCTTCGCGCGCTCCCGATCGCCGACAGCGTTCTTGTGCTACCTTCAAAGCACCTTCACTCAGGTCGATCGCCGTTACCGAAGCTTCGGGATTGAGGTGAATCAGATAATCCGTACTCGAACCAGTGCCGCAGCCAGCATCTAAAATCCGAATATCCAGTTTTGGCGGCTTTTGGCCGGTGCAAAAATTGTAAGCATCAGGCCAACTCCAGCGCCAGTTGTACCCAGGGGGCGGTTCATCGGACAAAGGATCGGGCGGGAAAGGGAAAGTATCGTAAAGCCGCCGCACGGCAGCGCTGATATCAGGCGTAGTATCCATAGGTGAGGTAATAGTGCGTGGGTTTTGAGATTCGTTGTCAGTAGCTAGGGGGTAACAGCGCTAGGCCATGCACTTCTAATGCTTCGTTAATCGCAACAAAAGTGGCGTTTCGCCAAGTTGGGAAGCCTGAAACAGAGGGATCGGGCGATCGACTAACCCATGACTGCCAAGCCCTGACAGCTTCGGCGTAATAAAACTTATCATTTTTTCTCATATACGCTCTCTTAAATCTATACAATAAATCTCGACAGGCTTTTTAACAAACGAGGACTGTCAATAACCCACCGCTACCGCTGAGCTTTCGGGTAAAGCGGAGGCGTCTTTAAGCAGAAAGTTAAAGGCAAGAGAAAAAGGCAGAAGAAAATTTTTGATTTTCTTTTCCCTTAATTGACGGCACTTACTGCGATCGCCCACTCGTCAAATATCCTGCCAAGTCTTTTTTTTCACGGGTGTACGGGCGGAGCGCAGCGGAGGGAGTACCCCGTGCCTGCCTTCTGACCGGACATTTCCCGGCAGGCAGAAAGATGAAACCAAAACATTTTAATCTAAGAAAGTAAGCGCGCCCGAACCTCGTGACGGGTAAAGGCAAAAAGTAAACAAAGCAAAAATACCTACTTTGCCCTGCATGAGAAGGCAGGGTTAGTCTGGGTAAATGCTACAACGATTTAGATAGGGAGCGAAGGAGTCTAATGACTGTAAAGGCAAGTGGTGGAAGCTCGGTTGCGCGTCCGCAACTATATCAAACTGTACCGGTCGCAACAATTTCGCAAGCAGAACAGCAAGACCGCTTTCTACAGCGGGGCGAACTCAGCGAACTGGCAAGTTATTTCAGTTCAGGGGCTCTTCGGATCGATATCTCTGCGACGCTGACCAAAAATTCGGAACTGATAGTATCTCGCGCAGCCAACCGGATTTTTACCGGCGGTTCCCCGCTGGCATTTTTGGAAAGACCACAAGAACCTGCGATGGCTGTAGCAGGCGCGGCTCGTGGCGGTACGGCGAATGTCTCTGAAGGCATGAAACTGGGAAATGTCACCTACGTAGAAAGCCGCGCTGGCGGCAACGGCGGTGGCGGCGGTGGTTTCTTGGGGCTAGGAAATCTATTTTCTGGCAACGGTGGCGGCTACAGCGGCCCAATCCCCGCAGGATTTCAGCCGATCAATGTCTCGCGCTACGGCCCGGGCAACATGACAAAATCTCTGCGGGACTTGAGCTGGTTTTTGCGCTACATCACCTACGCAATTGTCGCGGGCGACCCGAACATTATTTCGGTGAACGTGCGTGGATTGCGGGAAATCATCGAAAATGCTTGCTCTTCGGCGGCCACAATTGTGGCAATGCAGGAAATGAAGGCAGCATCTTTGGGCTATTTCAAAAACAATGCAGAGGCAAGTGCGATCGTCGGACAGTATTTCGACGTAGCAATTACCGAATTCAAAGCTCCCACACCTTCAGATAAGGTCCGGCAGCGCGAAAGCAACGACCAGCAAGGCTTGCAACTGCCTCAAATCTACTTCAACGCAGCCGAGCGGCGATCGAAATTCGTCATGAAAACCGGTCTGTCGTCGGCCGAAAAGATAGAAGTAATCAAAGCAGCTTACCGCCAAGTATTCGAGCGCGACATTAGCCGCGCATACAGCCAAAGCATTTCTGACTTGGAATCCAAGGTCAAAAATGGCGAAATCTCCATGAAAGAGTTTATTCGCCGCCTTGGCAAATCTCCTCTTTACCGTCAGCAATTCTACGAGCCGTTTGTCAACAGCCGTGCTGTAGAATTAGCCGCCCGTCACTTCCTAGGTCGCGGTTTGAGCTCGCGGGAGGAATTTAGCAAGTATTTTGCGATCGTCAGCAAAGGCGGCCTGGCAGCCCTCGTAGACGCAATGGTTTATTCCCAGGAGTATTCCGATTACTTCGGCGAAGAAACAGTGCCTTACCTGCGCGGTTTGGGCCAAGAAGCTCAGGAATGTCGCAACTGGGGCCCGCAAATTGATTTGTTCAATTTCAGCGCTCCGTTCCGCAAGGTTCCTCAGTTCATCACTTTGTTCGCAGGCTACACTCAGCCACTACCAGACCAGCACGTTTACGGTGTTGGCAATGACCCCTTAGAAATTCAGTTCGGCGCGATTTTCCCGCAAGAAACTCGCAACCCCAAGAGCCGTCCCGCTCCCTTCGGCAAGGACACCCGCCGCATCCTGATCCGTCAAGGTGCGGGGATTGAAAACCAATTGAGCAACCCGCAAGCCCGCGGCAAGGCTCCCGGCTCTCTTGGCCCCAAGGTCTTTAAATTAGACCAGTTGCCGGGTGGCTACAGTGCTCCGAGAAAAACCACTGGCCGCGGTGCTTCTGTAGGCAGCGGCTACAGCAGTGCTTCCAGTGTCAAATTTACCGAAAGTTCCACCCAAGCGGTGATTCGGGCAGCTTACCTGCAAGTGTTCGGTCGCGACGTGTTCGACGGCCAGCGCCAAAAGGTGGCGGAAATTAAGCTGGAAAACGGCGAGATTCCGATGCGCGAGTTTATTCGGATGTTGGCGAAGTCTGACGTGTTCCGCAATATGTACTGGAGCAAGCTCTACGTTTGTAAGGCGATCGAGTACATTCACCGCCGACTCCTGGGACGCCCTACCTATGGCCGCCAGGAAATGAACGCTTACTTTGACATTTGCGCCAAGAAGGGTTTCTACGCGCTGGTCGATAGCATCCTGGACAGCACGGAGTACAACGAAGCTTTTGGGGAAGATACAGTGCCCTACGAGCGCTATGTAACTCCCGGTGGTTTGTCGATGCGGACGATGCGATCGGGTTCCGTCGCTGAGCAAAATGTCCAAGCTCAGACGCCCGAAACTCCTCGATTTATTGAACTCGGCACTGCGCTCGATCGGGGCGATTTCGAGTTACAAAATAGCCTCGCTCAAGGTGTCAGCAAGCGGCGCGAACAAACTAAGGTGTTCAAGCTGACGACTACTTCGGACAAAGTAGCTTTGAAAACTTTAATTCAAGCTGCTTACCGTCAAATTTTTGAGCGCGACATCAACCCCTATGTTGTGAAGAATGAATTCACGGCGCTGGAAAGCAAACTGGGCAACAATGAAATCAATCTCAAGGAATTCATTGAGGCTTTGGGCTGCTCGTCGCTGTATGTCAAACAGTTCTACGCACCTTATCCCAATACTAAGGTGATTGAGTTGGGAACCAAGCACTTCTTGGGCCGCGCTCCCCGCAATCAAGCGGAGATTCGGACGTACAACCAAATCTTGGCAAGTAAAGGGATTAAGGGCTTTATCAACGCGATGTTGAACAGCGTTGAATATGCCGAGGCGTTTGGCGAGGATACTGTTCCTTACCGTCGCTTCCCGACTCTGCCTGCTGCGAATTTCCCGAATACCGAACGGCTGTACAATCAACTCACTAAGCAGAATGATGAGTTGGTGGTTCCAAGCTTTGAGCCAGTAGCTGCTACTGACAGAAGCTAGATTGATTAGAGGTTTTAGATGTTAAATTAGCAATAATTTAATATCTAAAATTAGTTGAAGGGCTGGCGTAATTGCCAGCCCTTTTTTTTGTATAATTTGGGGATTGTTAACCGCAGATAAAGAGGATATAAAAGTTTTATTTTAGTTGGATAAAGACTTTTTGAAATAACCGCAGAGGGCGCAAAAAGCTTAGAGTTAGGGAAGAGAGAGTGTGCTAAGAAAGCCGTTTTTTACGAAAATAAGAGATTTAGTAAGGAGAAATATAAAAAAAAACCGGGTTTCTGAAGAAAGCGTGGGGAAGTCCTAGTTTCATTAAAATGGTAGGATTCTAGCATCCGTTTTTGGGCAATATCCAATCTGCCGAATCGGTGCAGCTAACAGTGTTAAATCTACCACGGGATTGGCTGAAGCAATTAAATTTGAGGTTTCAGATTTGAGTTGATCTTGACTTGATAACCGCATCGGGGCGGGTGCAAGTTCCCGCACTTTATATATTCGGTTAACCGTACTAAAATAGCCACTTTGAGGCGAGAACATTACGGCCCACTCTTCGTCATTGATTTCAATATACAAAATCGCGATCGAGACAGAGCGATTGCCTAGCTATCGGGTATTAGTGACTTCCCTTCATTCCCTGTATGTAAAAATTAGGTATAATTGGTTAGCGCGTATTATGATAAAAGTTTAAAAAAAATAGCCAGGGAGGGAAGAAGCCAACCCCGATAGTGATGAGTCATTACCAATCTAAAATTTAAAATCTAAAATTTAAAATCTAAAATTTTATGAGCTACATCAAGATATTGACCGCAAAATAAAACAGCAGAATAAACGGGCAACTTTTTCTGATTAGTAAAGTAGCGAAACGAATAAGGTATTAGGGCATAATGTTGTGAAAGATGGAACAGGGTATGGAACTAAATTTACAGAAATTTTATAGCGCCTGCAATCCCAGCTACACCCTGGCAGTAGCAAATCAAAAAGACCGACAATACTATATCGATTTCTCTTCAGTGCGGGGTGGCACAATCGTAGAACAATTGGAGCGCACCATCAGCCGTCTGTCCCCGGATGCACCTACCTGTCAATTATTCACCGGTCACATCGGCTCTGGTAAATCAACTGAATTGCTGCGGCTGCAAGCTCAATTGCAGCAACAAGGATTTCATGTTGTTTACTTTGAGTCGAGTAAAGACTTAGACATGGCAGATGTAGATATCACTGATATTTTGTTGAGCGTTGCTCGTCAGGTGAGCGAAAGCATCGAGAAAATGAAAATCAAGCTGCAACCGACGGGTTTTAAAGCTTTGCTCAAAGGGGTTGCTGATGTTTTTCAAACTCAAATAGACTTGAGGGCTGAAGCTAATGTCCCTGGTTTGGGGGAAATAAATGCCAGCACGGAGGGAGAGTTTTCTCTGGCGCTGGGAATTGGCAAAATTACTGCTAAAGCGAAAGATGCTCCGAATTTGCGATCGGAGTTGAGGCAATATTTGGAGCCGCGAACTAATGTAATTTTAGATGCGCTTAATAAAGAGTTGCTAGAACCGGCTAACCAGGAACTGAAACGCCAGGGAAAACAGGGACTTGTGGTAATTATCGACAATCTCGATCGCATACACCTGTGCGCGAAACCGACGGGGCGGCTGCAGCCGGAATACCTGTTTGTCGATCGCGGCGAACAGTTGGCAAGACTAAATTGCCACGTCGTGTATACAATTCCTTTGGTGCTGATTTTCTCTAACGATTTGGGCCAGTTGACCAATCGATTTGGGGTAGATCCGAAGGTTTTGCCGATGGTGCCGGTGCAGTTTAGCGACGGTTCTGAGTGCTCTGAGGGTCTGGAATTGCTGCGGCAGATGGTTCTGGCGCGGGCTTTTCCGACGGTGCATCCTTCACAACGCTATGCTTTGGTAGGCAAAGTTTTCGACTCTGCGGAAACTCTCGATCGCCTGTGTCGAGTCAGCGGTGGTCATGTCCGCAATTTGCTGCAACTACTGTATGGCTGTCTGCAGAAACAAGACCCTCCTCTGTCGCGGGAAACTTTGGAAAATGTGATTGTGCAGCGCCGCCACCAGCTTACTTTGGCGATCGAACCTGATGAGTGGCAATTGCTGCGCCAAGTATCCGCTACCAAAACTGTGAGTGGGGAAACTAAATACCAAATATTGCTGCGGAGTCTCTGGGTGTTTGAATACCGTTACGGCGAGGATTATTGGTTTGATGTCAATCCGATTTTGGCTGACGCCAAAGAGTTTCGGGAAACAGTTAACAGTTGAGAATTGACAGTTAACAGTTGAGGGTTTACAGTCACTCGGCGAGGAAAATCGCTTCTGAACCAACGAACTTCACTCCTCGCCGACTAAAAAATAAGGGCCCAACGGTAGCAGGATCTGGTATGAAAACTAACAAAACTCAACAGTCAACCGTTAACAGTCAACAGTCAACAGTCAACTAACAAAAATGATTAAAGGCACTACTAAACTGTTGGGAGTAATTGGTCATCCCGTCGAACATTCTCTGTCGCCGGCGATGCACAATGCTGCTATTTCCCACCTGGGAGTCGATTTTGTTTACCTACCGTTTCCGGTAAAACCAGGGGATTTAAAAGCTGCTCTTGCAGGATTTGCGGCGATCGGGGTTCGGGGATTTAGCATCACAATTCCGCACAAACAAGCCATCTTACCGCTGCTGTCGGAAGTTTCCCCGATCGCCCGATCGATCGGCGCAGTCAATACCGTATACCTAACTGACAAAGGTTGGTGCGGCACAAATACTGACGTTGAAGGCTTTCTCGCGCCGCTGCAAACGGGGGATTTTCAAACTTTCCAATCAGATTCCGATCCCCCCCAGCCCCCCTTAACAAGGGGGGAGAATTGTGTCAAAGTCCCCCTTCTTAAGGGGGATTTAGGGGGATCTCCGGGTTTAACAACCCCCCTAGGGGCGGGTTCCGATTGGAGTCAGAAAGTAGCGGTAATTTTGGGGAATGGCGGGGCGGCGAGAGCTGTTGTGGCTGGATGCGCTCAATTGGGATGTGCAGAGATTCACGTTGTCGGCCGCAACGAACAAAATTTAGCGGAATTTCAGCAGAGTTGGGTCAATTCTCCGATGCCCGTGCAGAATTTGCAGGTTCATACTTGGGATAATTTGTCAATGTTAATCTCGCAGGCAGATTTGCTGGTGAACACGACGCCCGTGGGGATGTATCCGCAGGGGGAAAAGTCGCCGGTTGCGGCTGGTGAGATCGATCGAATTTCAGCAGGTGCGATCGTCTATGATTTAATTTACACCCCTAATCCTACGCAGTTTCTCAAAGATGCGAAGCTTCGGGGAGCGCGAGCTATTGACGGACTCGAAATGCTAGTTCAACAAGGAGCAGCCGCCTTAAAAATTTGGCTGGATAAAGAATCCGTCCCAGTTGATGTGATGCGCCAAGCCTTGCGACAGCATTTAGGTCTAGACTAATGCCATTTCTTCAAAAAGTAGCTGTAGTTTTCCGAATTCGTATAAGTAGAAATTTGAGGCTGAATTCGCGCTAAGCTGAGAATTAAAATATACTTGCCCCGCCATTCATGAAATTTCGAGCTATCAGCCTTTTTTTTGCTACTTGCCTAATCGGAATTTTTAGTTTGGTATACACTCCACCTGCTTGGGCTCTGACCCAGATTAAACTTTCCGACCTTTCTTATCGCGAATGTCCGGCAGAAATGGGAGAAGGAACAGTCACCAGTGGCAGTTCTATGGAAGCTACCTGCTTTTTGATTACTGGGAAAGCTGAAAATAGCACCGGCAAACCAGTTGTCAATGCCGATATTTTCGGCCGCATTTATGATGCCGACGACAATCCGGTGATGCAAAACCGAACTCGCTTGGGTTCTATAGAAGAAGTTCCTCCCGGAGTTAGCGATTTTCAGCTCAGAATTTCCGTTGCGGCCAATCAACGAACACCTTTGAAGCTCAAGCAATTTAAAGCTACAGGTTTTACTGGCGTGGTTCGCCGTTAACAAAACTATTTGAGATTTTAGATTGCTGATTTGAGATTTTGGGTTGGCTGCCCGTGAAACCGCAATGCAGTTTTCGATTGTAGATTTTAGATTTGAGATTGTTGAGTGGCTGGCAATTTCTCATTTCTCATGTACCATGAACTCCCCAGCTTTTCAACCGGGGAGTTCATCTAAAAATCTCAAATCTAAAATTTAGTTGCCGGCAGCTATGTCTGCCAAACAATTTACACTCGATGCTTAAAAAATTAAGCTTTTCTAACTACAAGGCTGTTTGCAAGTTGGTCAAAAGACCGATCAAGAATTCCGAGCCGAACTGAAGTACAAAAAACGCAATCAGCGGAGAAAAGTCAATCCCTCCTAAGGGGGGGATAATAGATCGGAATAGATTCAGGTAAGGGTCTGTTAACTGACTCAAAATCGAAAACGGGGGGTCGTACCAATTGATATTGGGGAACCAGCTTAACAGCACCCTAAAAATCATTAGGGCTACATAGATTTGCAGAAATGTGGACAGCGTGGTTGCCAAAAGGCCTATGGAATAACTCATATATTCTCGTTGAAGTTTGAGTAAAGTTTACAGACACTTTAGCTTAAAGTTTAGCATAGGTGGGGGAGAGGGGGAGCATCAGGCTATTTGCGGGCGGGCTAGAAGAGCAACGGCCCATAATAAAAATCACTCGCTTCACAGACCTTTCGGGTCTGTGAAGCGAGAATGGTGCAAGATGTGAGTAGCCCGCATTGATCTGCCCGACTAATCTAAAATCTTAAATGGAGTTAGGAGTCTTGAGCGATCGAACCCTCGCTGTTGTGCGGCAGCGCGTTGCCGTTTACGTCGCCGAGTTGCAGTCGCACGTCATCTATTGCCTGATTTAGCTGGGCAATTTTATCTTCTAAACTCAGCCTTGCTACTTCCATCCCTTCGGCTTCGAGTTGGCTGGCTTTCCTCTGGCGGATTTTTCTAGTTTTTGCGTCTGAAGGTTCACTCAGTAAAGCTTCAGCAGCGCGCCGCGACAGCACTGCGCCCAAAACAGCACCCACCAAGCCGCCAACTGCAGCTCCGGCAATAAATCCGCCTGTAAAACCCTCTCGATTGCTCATAGCTCAACTCAACTGCGCGATATTTCTTTGATTTGTTTATTTTGACACTCTCCCGGTGAGACACTGGGAGATTGTTAGTTGTCAGGTAAGGCGAGAATTCCGACTTCTTGGTTGAAGCGGATCATTTCCAAAGATCGATCGCCATAAAGGTCTTCAATGTGTTCCAAGCAGCAGTCGATCGCGAAATCGTTCAACTCAGCCGGCTCAACACCGTACATTTCCTGAAACACTTCTGAGTCTACCCGACAAAAGCGCGGTCGATCGGCATAAATTCCGCACTCTCGGGTCGCTCGGTCAAAATTGATACACCAACCGTCATCTCCGACTAAGCTCAAATAGAGCGCTAATTCGTCTTCAGATAAATACTCGTCTAAGTCAGGGCGTTCTGCTGGTTCTAGGTAACAACAAGCACCGCACTGCTTTACGCAACGCCAATTCGCCATAGTTCGTTCGATTTTAGATTTTAGATTTTAGATTCGGAGCACTTTCCCGGAAGAGGCATCAAGTCCCCGGTTCCCTGTCACTGGGAGGTCGATCGTAGTTTACATTTTGTTGAATTTTGTAAAGTTCCTTAAAAAATAGGGACGATAGCCCGGTAAAATCAGAAGCGGATTTTCTAATTCAACAATCTAGACTTAATCACTACAGTCAGGAGGACACATGGACTTTATAACCGATCTTTTCAGTGGTATGGCTGGTGTAGACTACCAACTCATTGTTCAGGTAGCTTTACTCGCAGCCGTCGTGCTTTCGGGCCCGATCGTGATTTTTCTCTTGGCAGCTAAAGGCGGCGACCTGTAATTATAGCACGCTGCGGGGCGATCGAGAGTTGGGAGTTTTGAGTTTTAAATTATGCAAAATTCACAACGCTCGATCGCCAATTTTCCCTGCTGCACCTGCTTTGTTATCAAATACCGAGTTATCAAATACCGAGGGCGTGTTTAGCAGTTTGAATCAAATTCTCAAAAAAAGGTAGAGATACATCGACTTCTCTAGCATCTTTGCGAGAGTTGCCTAACAAACCAATGTTTTGTCCGGGTGCAACAGCCAAAACTTGTCCTTGAGAGTTGCGAATTCTCAATTCCTCGATCGAGCCTGCAGGAGACAGACTGCAAGAATAAGTGCGATCGCAGTAATCAAACTCAACTTTTCCAAACATCGGCGGCCTGGAACTAGCAGCATTTGCGGGTAGCCGAACGCCCAACAATTCTAACTCAACCGATGTCTTGCCATTAAAACTATTTTCCCGCAATCGGTAAGCAATATCAACCCGCCGAGGCAAAGGAAAATATTCCCCCCAACGCCAAGCAATCGCCTTCACACTAGCCGATACATTTCCATCTTGAGTTGCAGTTAGTTTAACGTGACCTCCTTTACCAACAATTTTCTGTTCAGTTATGCAAACATTAGGCGTCCAAAATACAGGAGCCTTATTTTCAATCCCGCAAGGTTCCAGAGCATCAATTTGTCGGTAAAGGTCGAGATTAATCTCTGCCAAATTTGCCTGCACATCTACTGAAACCAGCGGTTTTAGGTGTTCCGGCTGCAAACATTGATTAGCAAAAATTGACAGTTGATTGCGGAATTGTTCTAGATTCTGGGCCGGCATAGAAAAACCGCCAGCCGCTTTGTGTCCGCCAAATTTAGTTAATAAATCCGCGCAAAAATTCAGCCCGTCAAATACATTAAACTCAGGAATTCCCCTCGCCGAACCCCTGATAATTTTATGGGCAACCGCCCCTACAGCCTCATCCTCAAAAGTACCAATAAACACCGGTACGCCGTAGCGTTCCACTAATCGAGAAGCCACAATCCCGATCACCCCGTGGTGCCAACCGGGCTGCACGACAACTAAAACTCGTTCTTGCTGCAAGTCGAGTTCACTTTTCTCGCACCAAGCGATGGCTTCCTGCTCAATTTCCTGGCATAACTCCTGCCTGCGCTGATTGATTTGTTCGCACTGCATCGCGTTTTTGAGAGCCAATTCGCGATCGTCCGTAGTCAGCAACTCTATCACAATTTGAGGATCAGCCAGTCGCCCCACAGCATTAATCCGGGGCCCAAGCCTAAAACCAATATCTTCAGGCTTTAACGTATTGCTAGCTTGGCTTTTTGAATTCAGAAGAGGTAAACTTTCCGCACTTCCCGGCTGCACTCCAGCCACCTGAATCAAAGCCTGAATACCCGCCAATTGCGAGTGAGGCAACAGTCGCAAACCCCGCTTCACCCAGCGCCGATTAACTCCTGTCAAAGGTGCTAAATCCGCAATAGTTCCTAAAGTAAATAACTCCAGCAGGGGATTCACCAACCCGCCCAGTTTCTGCATATCCTGAGCCAAAGTAATAGCCAAAACATAAGCAACGCCTACGCCAGCCAAACCGCGATAAGGCGAAGATTCTGCAATTAATTTCGGGTTGAGAATAGCATCAGCCGGTGGCAGTTTTGGGGGTAAATCGTGGTGGTCTGTAATAATAACTTTGACACCGAGTTCTCGCGCTCTGGCAACCGGGCCGTAGGCTGCAATTCCGTTGTCAACCGTGAGAATGAGAGCGACACCTTCCGAGTGAAATTCTTCTACAATGCGATCGTTAATCCCATAACCTTCTCGCATCCGGCTGGGAATAGCATAATCCACATTCGCCCCCAGCAGCCTCAGAGCTCGCAGCAACAAAGCCGTGCTCGTCATCCCGTCAGCATCGTAGTCGCCGCAAATCGCAATTTTTCGCCCTCCTGAAATCGCCTCCCGCAACAATTTGACACTCGCAGCCAAATCGGGAAACTCATCCATTGGCGCGGGCAAAACCAGAGATTCCGGTTCGATAAACCCTTGCACTTCTTTCAGAGAGTCGATGCCCCGGTTAATCAGTACCTGTGCCAGCAAGGGCGACAAAGCGATTTCAGTGGCAAACTGTTCGGCTTGCTGTGGTTGAGGCGAATAAATTTGCCACCGTTGGTTTGGCAATCGGTGAAAATGCGGGGGCACAGATGTCGTTCGCTCTTGCACGGAAGCTGAGGTCTAAAGATACATAGTTAATTTTACTGAATTAAGTGCATCAGTCAATCAATTTTAGATTTTAGATTTTAGATTTTAGGTTTTAGATTGAGCCTAAAGATGAGTTTTTTGGGTAAAATCCAAAGGTTGTTTGTAGGAAAGCTTTTTTCGGAAGCTCTCACCGCACCCAAATAGGGATACAAGCCCCCGCCAGCAGTGGTGGAGGCCAAAAAATTTTAGACCAAAGTTCAAACCCCCCAAATTTATCTGTGGAGTCAATCTAAAATCTCGAATCTCAAATCGACTCGCGGGAGCCGAAAAACGAAGTGCAGCAGGCATTTGCGCTGCCCGCCCTAGGGCGCAGACTACTAATTTAATGAGGAGACTTGCATGAGTGGCGATCGACCACCTTGGTTTAAAATTGCATTACAGGTTCAGGGGTCTGTCATTCCCTCAATTTTGCCCCGCGTTTTGCTGTGCGGCGGCTTTGGAGTTCTTATTTCCCTGCTGCACTTTTTAAAGTGGCCGGTTTCATTACCAATTTTGTCGAGTATTGTACCGAGTATTGTCCTGGGTCTACTGTTAGTTTTTCGGACAAATACAGCCTACGAAAGATTTTGGGAAGGTCGAAAATTTTGGGGCACGTTAATCAACAACGTCCGCAATTTGGCGCGCCAAATCTGGGTAGCAATTGAGGAAAAAAAACCGCAGGATATCGAACTCAAAAAGTCAGTCCTGCGCCTGTTACCCGCCTTTGCAGTGGCCCTGAAACTGCACTTGCGGCAAGAATCTGTAAATCCCGAATTGGAGCCGTTAATGTCTCCAGCGCACTACCAAAAGCTCAAGTCGATGAACAATCCGCCTCTAGAAATTGCCTTTTGGATTGAGGATTACTTGCACGAGCAGTATGAGGGCAATTGCGTTGATGTCTATCAGTTAACTGCTATGAAGGAGTTGCTAAACTCTATGATTGATGTATTAGGGGGCTGCGAGCGGATTTTGAAGACCCCTATCCCTTTGGCTTACGCGATTCACCTGAAACAACTATTGTTGCTTTACTGTTTGGCACTGCCCTTTCAAATGGTGAACGATTTGACTTGGGGAACCGGTCCAATTGTAGCTTTAATTAGTTTTACTTTGTTCGGCATCGAAGAAATCGGCATTGAAATAGAAAATCCTTTCGGGCACGATGCCAATGATTTGCCTTTGACCAATATTTGTGCTACCATGCAGCGCAATATCGATGATTTAATTACTTTATCTCCTAGCGTTCATGAACACGTTAAAGATAAGTAGAGTCATTAATCATTGGTCATTAGTCATTAGTGAACTGTAGGGGCGGGTTCACCAATAATCCTCACAGTGCAAACAGATTTAATAAACCCGCCCCCGCCCCACCCGAAAATTCTTTACTAACGTTAATTTCTAACAATAAACCGCATTAACCCAGCCAATACTAACAATACAGGCGTCAGCCAATCTCCCCAGCGCACGTACAAAGTTCGAGTTTGCCGCCGATAAATAGTAGCATCTCGGACTTCATAGGTATTAATTCCCGACTTCCAAACCGTCTCGCCGCGAGGATTTACAAAAGCAGAGTAACCCGTATTAGTTGCGATAACTGCCCATCTATCCGTCTCAATTGCCCGCATCACATCTAGAGCATGATGTTGATCCAACATGGGCGGTTTGTAATGGGCATTGTTGGAAGCTGTGAGCATAAATTCGCCTCCATTCGCCGCCTGATATCGGAAAATTTCCGCAAACGCGGAATCGTAACAAATTCCGACAATGGCGCGGCCAAACGGCGTATCAAACAATTGTTTAGAATTACCGGGTACTAAATGAGCATCTAAGGGCGAAAGCCGATTAATAATCCCGCCTAAGATTTCGTAAAAAGGGATATATTCGCCTAAAGGCACTAGCTTTAGTTTATCGTAGCGGCCGATAATTTCTCCAGTGCGATCGATCGCCAATAAGCTGTTAGTGATACTATTCTCTTGCTGTCCGAATCCTCCAACCCAAGCCACAACGCCGCGTTCGAGAATAGCTTGGTAAAAAGAAAGAGTAGAACGTTGATACTCGTTTGTCCAGATAAAAGGCAAAGCCGTCTCTGGAATTAACACAGCATCGACTTGTCTGTCTGCTAACTGTTTGTATCCAGTGGTGTAACCTTCTAAAGCACGCCCCCAACCCGCTGAGTCAAACTTAATCTCGTTAGGAATATTGCCTTGAATAATGCCAATTTTTAAAGCGGTTGCAGCTTGTTGATTCAAAGGGCGGTTGTATAAACTCCATCCTGCAATATGCAAAACTAAACACAAACTCGCAGGCAAAATATAAGGAATCCAATTCTTCGTTTTGACTTCTTCTTTCTTCCTTCTTCCTTCGAGCCAAGCTTCTGCAATTAAGCCATTTACTGCTACAATAGCGGCTGTTACTGCGCTGGGCCCGGAGAGTTGACCGAGGTGCAATATTGCTAAATTGTGCGGGCTTTGCGTATATGATAGGGATGTCCACCACAGCGAACCTGTACTCCAAATACTTTCTAAGGCGCACCACAAAGCTGTGCCAATTAAAACGCGAGTTAATGCTGAAAATTGAGTTTTACGCCCCCCAGCCCCCCCTTGTAAAGGGGGGGAGTTAAGAATAAGAATAGGATTTTTGCCTGGTAAAGTTAGGGAGTTGAGAATTACCAATAGCCACGCCCAAACGGCGACTAAGGCAGCTCCCCAGAGGGTGATGAAGGCCCAGCAAAAAAGTGCGATCGCCAAACTCGGCCACCAAGGAACTCCCAACCAAGTCATCGGGTGAATTCCCATAATCCAAGATAAAGCTAATCCGTGATAGCCAATTCCCCAGAGTGAAGGAAGAAGGAAGAAGTCAGAAGTCAGAAGGAAGAATTTTTGTTGTTTTACTTCTTGCTTTGGCTTTTCATAACTAACAACCAAAATCCAGAGAGGAACTAGGGCTACCCAAGCCAATAGCCAAGCATTTACTGGTGCGGTTGTCAATGCCATCAAAATGCCGCTAAAAAATGCGATCGCCCAGGCTACTGTTTTGGATTTATGAACCACGAGTTTTTCAAATTTGTGCCTGTTAAATATCGCCACTTTGATGATTGCCAAAAATAATAATTCCTAATTAATATATCAAATTAATCAGGAAGAAGGGAGTTTGGCAACGAGCAGTGTATGGGATTTAACGAATTTAACAGAAAAAAATCTATCCAATTCTACTTGCCAAAACAAAAAGCGCCCCTATTTCTAGGAGCGCTTTTTGTTAAATCAAAAGCTAAATTTAGCCGTTGATGGAAGGAGCAACCATTGCTACTGGGGTGACTTCACCGGCGGCCAAGTCGAGGGGGAAGTTGTGAGCGTTGCGCTCGTGCATTACTTCCATACCCAGGTTAGCGCGGTTGATGACATCAGCCCAAGTGTTGATGACGCGACCTTGCGAGTCGATAACCGATTGGTTGAAGTTGAAACCGTTCAAGTTAAACGCCATCGTGGAAATACCCAAAGAGGTAAACCAGATACCGACAACTGGCCATGCACCTAACAAGAAGTGCAAAGAACGGCTGTTGTTGAATGAAGCGTATTGGAAAATCAAACGACCGAAGTAGCCGTGGGCTGCAACGATGTTGTAGGTTTCTTCTTCTTGACCGAATTTGTAACCGTAGTTCAAAGATTCAGTTTCGGTTGTTTCGCGAACCAAGGAAGATGTTACCAAGGAACCGTGCATGGCGGAGAACAGAGCACCGCCGAAGACACCAGCAACTCCCAACATATGGAAGGGGTGCATCAGGATGTTGTGCTCAGCTTGGAACACGATCATGAAGTTGAATGTGCCGGAGATACCCAAGGGCATACCGTCAGAAAAGCTGCCTTGTCCGATCGGGTAAATCAAGAATACTGCGGTTGCTGCTGCAACTGGTGCAGAGTAAGCGACGCAGATCCAAGGACGCATACCTAAGCGGTAAGACAATTCCCATTCACGACCCATGTAGCAGAAAATTCCAATTAGGAAGTGAAATACTACTAATTGGTAGGGGCCGCCGTTGTACAACCACTCATCGAGGGAAGCTGCTTCCCAGATGGGATAGAAGTGAAGCCCGATCGCATTCGATGAAGGCACAACAGCACCACTAATGATATTGTTGCCGTACATCAAGGAACCAGCAACTGGTTCGCGGATGCCGTCGATGTCCACAGGAGGAGCAGCGATGAAGGCGATTATGTAGCAAATGGTGGCGCTCAGCAAGGTAGGAATCATCAAGACGCCGAACCAACCCACATAAATGCGGTTATCGGTGGATGTTACCCAGTTGCAAAACTGCTCCCAAACGTTGCCGCTTTCGCGACGCTGTACGGTTGTTGTCATTTGGTTTATGATTGCTTAATTATTGAATTTTCAAGGTTCGTTGTGGGGATGCCCCACGCTTATATTAGTAACACCATTCACTCTAGTTTGCCAAGGGATTACTGGTGACAATTTAAATATTTTACAAACATTTACAAAAATTGGATTCTTGGTAAATATTTATAGTTTTTTACAAAGTAATATTACCCACCTAACACGTTAAATATAGCGATCTGAAGAACTGAATCTATTGGCTGTAGATGGGTTCACCAGTTTGAGCAAATTATTTTTGTTCAGGTCGATTCTCTTTCTATCTAAATATCTGTTAATTAGGTCTTGAAGAGATAATTTTTAATATTTATTAACATATAACTGGTGGCTCTTGCGAGGGGAAATTTTTATCGGGAGAATACTGAAAAGCTGGTTTTTAGTGAGATCGGGCTGCATTCTCAATAATCTCGAATCAAGCCGGTTTGACGAAAAAAGAAACCCGGTTTCTGAGGCGCTGGGCAATAGAAATCAATCGGGTTTCTGAGGATGAGTCCGCAAGTTGGGCGTAAAAATTAGGCTTTAGCCTGGGGGCCACTTCATCTGCCGTCCGCCGAGAATGTGAAGGTGCAGGTGGTCTACAGTTTGGCCGCCGTCGCTGCCGCTATTAATGACGACGCGATAGCCGTTGCTAAGTCCGAGTTGCTCTGCTACGCGCTTGACAGTCAGCAGCAGGTGTCCCATGAGAGCATGATCTTCCGACTCGGCATCGGCTAATTTGGCAATAGGCTGTTTGGGAATGACGAGGATGTGGACGGGTGCTTGCGGATGGATATCTCGGAACGCGAGGGCCAAGTCGTCTTCATAAACGATGTCTGCGGGAATCTCTTTGCGGATGATTTTGCTAAAAAGCGTTTCTTGAGTTGTCATGGGTGTTAACGAAGTTCGGCAACGAAGCAGTGTACGGGATTTAACTGAAATGTTGTACCATTGTCAATAAGCCTTTTATGGCTGAATGCCCACCTCACAAGAAATACACTCTTTGTGGAACAGGCATCTTGCCTGTTCTTGAGAATGGTGCAAGATGTTAGATTTAACAAATCAATTTTGACGGAAGATGGAAGGCCGAAGGGTTCAAGGGAAGATGGAAGACCCAGCAGGAGAGAAGCAAGAGGAGAAAAGGAAGAGGCAAGGAAAAGTTTTTCTTGCCTCTTCCGATATTCATTAGTCATTGTTAATCATAATAGATGATGAATCAAGGACAGGCAAATTAAGGATAAAGAAAAATGCTTGCTAGGGTTTGGAGTGCATCGATCGTTGGAATTGACGCGGTAAAGGTTGGTGTTGAGGCTGATGTGTCAGGGGGGCTACCGAAAATCGTGGTTGTGGGATTGCCCGATTCTGCGGTGCAAGAAGCTAAAGAAAGGGTTAAGGCTACGCTAAAAAATTCGGGATATGGTTTTCCGATGCGGAGTATTGTGATTAATTTGACGCCGGCAGATTTGCGGAAGGAAGGGCCGAGTTTTGATTTGCCGATCGCCATTGGCATTTTAGCAGCATCCGAACAAGTCAGCGCTCAACTTTTGGGAGATTATTTGTTTTTAGGGGAACTTTCTTTAGATGGGAGTTTGCGGCCTGTGGCTGGGGTTTTGCCGATCGCCGCTGCTGCTCAAAAAATGGGTATTTCGGGGTTAGTTGTACCGGCTGGTAACGCGCAGGAAGCGGCTTTGGTGCACGGAATATCTGTTTATGGTTTTGAAAATATTTTTGCAGTTACTGATTTTTTGAACAATCCTGGAGTTTATTCGCCTGTAGAAGTAAACGGTCGAGAAGAGTTAGCAAAAACGCGGTTTCCGGGTTTAGATTTAAAGGATGTAAAGGGGCAAATTCACGCGCGGCGCGCTTTGGAAATTGCGGCGGCGGGGGGACACAATTTAATTTTTGTGGGGCCGCCTGGAAGCGGTAAGACTATGCTGGCGAGGCGTTTGCCGGGTATTTTGCCGCCGCTGACTTTTGAGGAAGCTTTGGATGTGACTCAAATTCATTCGGTGGCTGGGTTGTTGAAGGATAAGGGAAGCTTGGTGGGCGATCGACCTTTTCGCAGTCCTCACCATTCGGCATCCGGCCCTTCTTTGGTAGGTGGCGGCAGTTTTCCGCGTCCGGGTGAAATTTCTTTAGCACATCGCGGCATTCTTTTTCTGGATGAATTAACTGAGTTTAAAAGAGATGTTTTGGAGTTTTTGCGACAACCGCTGGAAGATGGTTATGTGACAATTTCTAGAACTAGACAATCGGTGATGTTTCCGGCGCAATTCACTTTAGTTGCGAGTACAAATCCTTGCGCTTGCGGTTATTACGGCGATTCGATTCAACAGTGTACTTGTTCGCCGCAAAAGAGGGAGCAATATTGGGCTAAACTTTCGGGGCCTTTGATGGATCGGATTGATTTACAAGTGGCGGTTAATCGTTTGAAACCCGAGGAAATTACGCGACAGCCGACGGGGGAGGAGTCGGAACCGGTGCGGGTGAGGGTGCAGCGGGCGCGAGAGCTCGCAACTCGCCGTTTTCAGTCGGAATCTAGTTTGCGCTGTAATGCGGAGATGCAAAGCAGCCACATTAACAAATGGTGTCAGTTGGATGATGCTTCTCGGAATTTATTGGAGATGGCGATTCGGAAGTTGGGGCTTTCGGCTAGGGCTAGCGATCGCATTTTGAAGGTTGCTAGAACTATTGCTGATTTGTCGGGGGATGAAAGCTTGAAAACGAATCATGTGGGGGAGGCGGTGCAGTATCGGACGATCGATCGGATGCAGTAAGTCAGCAACGGCTCAAAAGACACAATCCCCCCGAACCCCGACTTCTTAAAGAAGTTAGGGATCTAACAGTTGATTCGGCGATTTCAATCACTTCTAAACATACGAAGTCCCAGCAGAGGGGGACTAAGAGATTAAGGGGGTATTTAAGCTCGATTGATGTTGTCCAATTATTTAATTGAGCCAGTGAAATGCCCCGATGTTCCTATGTTTATTGTCTGATTGTGTGCTGCATGGTGCCAGGATCACTTGTGACAGTTGCGTAAGTTCGGTTAGTGTTAGATTGGGGGAGGCGACAGCAAACCAAGGCAGCAGTTAAAGTGGCGATCGCGGAAGCTTTAGACCAACTGCCCGAAAGCTAATCAACTGAAGTGTATCAGCGCAACTATTAAGATGTTTATCAGCACGTCTAGGAATCTTATTCTGAGGCCACACGCAGTATTTATACCACCGCAGCTTGAAGCTGGTGTCAATGCCACCCACCCACAGCTTTTGTCAAAAATTCCTCATAATTTAATCAAAAATTCATCAAGTTTTTAGCCACTTGTTGTCATTTTTACTGTAATTTATGATACCGATCACCCAAGTTGCCCTAATCTCCACAACGGCGGAATTTTTAATATTTAATTTCTCGCTCTCCCTTTCCCTCCTTCTCCCTCCCTCTTCCTCTCTCTTCCTATTTTCCTGGCCCCCTCTCGCTGTTTCACCCTAAAATTTAAAATTTTTGAGTGACAAATCATGGCACGATCGCAGCGCGTTTTGATACCATGCAATCAAGCGCAAGACAATCAGGGAATGCACTGGAGGTGTGTAAATGGAGCTTTTGGCAGAACAAAAACGGTGCTTGGATTGCTTGGTAAGCTCGATCGAGCAATTGGGAGGTCGAGTAGACATTCCAAAGCTGGAGCAGATAGCTGAGCTAATCATTCAAACGATGAGAGGGCCTTGGCGCTACTTTCACACGTCGGAACACATTTTTGAGGTCGGGGGGTCAGTCGATCCGATCGAGGTGCTGGCTGCGCTGTTTCACGACCTCGTGTACGTGCAAGTCGATCAGGGCGTTAGTTTCAATATTAGCAGCGCCCTTTGTCCTTTTGTCAAAGAAGTGCGATCGCAGTTAGTTATTAGAGATGAAAGCGAACTGCCCGACGATGCCATGTATCAGCTAGTGGCCTCAGTATTTGGGTTTATTCCCGGCAAGACTCTCTCTCCGTTTGCGGGCCAAAACGAATTTTTGAGTGCCGTTATTGCTGCCAAATCTTTGGAGCCTTTTTTGCCAGCTAGTACGATCGCTGAGATAACAGCTTGCATTGAGGCTACTATTCCTTTTCGTCCGGTTTCGCCCAGTGGTTTGAGCGCGATCGAACTTTTGCACGAGCGTTTGGTAAGTATAAATTGCGATTTTAACTTGGGATGGAACCCTGCAGAAATTGTAGAACTTGTCAAGCGTGCTGTCAGGTTAGCAAATAGAGATGTCGAGAATTTTGCCTCTCGAAATTCCTCTAATTTCTTAGACAATACCTGGAACTTGATGCCAGAAACCAACCACGAATTGAGCCAGGCCAATACCTATACTGTTGTCGAATATCGCAGGTCTCTACAAAAAATGGAAGGATTTTTGAAGTTCCTCAAACCAGAACTGGTTTTCCAGCAGTTTAGGCAAGAGCCGGACGATGCAACCTACGCTAACCGGATTGCCCGAACTCGAAGAAATATCGAAGTTGCTAAACTTTATCTGGCTATCAAGCTAATTACCATCGCCATTTTAGAAGCTCTTTCCTACCGCTTGGGGCGCGATATTCCGCTTTCAACTATGATGGGAGAATTGCGCGCACCCGGATTTCAAACATCGGTTTTGGAGGATTACTTGCCCAACAAACAGATCGCCTACCCATTAGAAAGTCAGTTGCAAAGAGAAGTGTTAGACCTGCTAGAAATAGGACGCAATCAAGAATCGCGCTATGATATTAAAAACTCCCCGGTTTCTACGTTTATTATCAAATCTATCGGCTTTGCTGAAACTGAAAACTTTTTGAAGAAAGCTCAAGAGTTTTTTGCCGGTCATATTTCCTCGGAAGAGTTTCTCTCTTACTGCGCTCCCGATGTCATCGAGACCATCTCCTCCGGCGTGATGAAACTCTTTGACAGCAGAAAGACGGCTTTAGGGAAAGTTAAATTAGTTCACCAAACCGTTTCTTAGGATAGGTTGGCACAATCTTAAAACGTTTTCCATTGCAGAAACCAAGTTTCTTGAGTTCAGCCACAATGTCCGGTTAGTTTGAGATGTTGCACCATTCTCGCTTAACAGGCTTTCGGGCCTGTTCCACAAAGAATGAGTTTTTTTGTGGGGAGTAGGGGTTGGGCGGGCTAGAAGCCCACCCCACATGAAAATCTACTCTTTGTGGAACAGGCATCTTGCCTGTTCATAAAAGGCTAATTGAGAATCGTGCAACATATGAGCTTTAAAGGACTTTAGCGATGAGTCTGGGGTTTGAACCCCTGGCGGACTAATTCGACATCCAACTTCTATTGCGGTGAACCAGCCGCACCCTCTGCGCCGGATTTGCTATCAGGTACACCCGTATCCGTAGGATTAGAATCGCTCTGGCTTTCCGTATTAGTTTCGTCGCTCGTACCTGCTCCAGAAGCACCATCATCTTGAGTTGGAGATGGAGTAATTGAACTCTCAGGTGCTGGAGTTGGCGGAGGGGAAGCTGGCTCATTCTGCGGAGTCGGAACCGTAGTATTGGTATTATTTGACGGCGAAGATGGAGCCGGCGCTGCTTGCTGAGCGGGTGCATCTTGCTGCTGTGAATTTGGAAGCGTAATATTGATATTGGGAGCCGGATTTGCTTGAGGAGCCGGAGTTGCGTTTTGAGCTGGACTTGGTTGAGGAGCCGGAGTTGCGTTTTGAGCTGGACTTGGTTGAACCGGAACCGGAACAATCTTTTGAATGATCGTTTTTTCTCTCTCTATAGTCCGAGTCGGAGCTGGTGTTGCTGAAGGCTGATTCGCTTTCGGTACAACAATCACAGGAGCAGCAGTAGGAGTAGGAGCCTCCTCACCCCGATTGAAGTAATATACACTGCCCAGAACTAAGCCTACCAAAGAAGCAAGAAGAATCCCTAACAGTAACCCGCGACCCGCATTCTCATTATCGCGGACTTCTTGGACTCCAACTTGGCGCTGGTTTTCGGCCATTTCACCCTGTACATAACCTTGGTGATGAGCTGCTTCTTTAGAAGCTTTCCCCGTTGTACTCGGAACACTTGTAGTAGTTCGCGTTGTACTGACGTGACCGTTAGTTGCATCGGTGTGAACTTCTTGATGAATTTCACGGCTAGAGCTATTTTCTTCGTTAGGTTTCATAATTATCTTCGGCACAACTATTCAAAAAATATTTGTATGTAGGAGATGCTCTGGTTTGAAAACTTGAGCTAAGCTGTTGACCATTTGAATCACTTATTTCAACTCACTGTCAAGGTTGAGACAAGATTCAGGTGTAAACGTTGGGCGTTTTGCTCATACCCAGTTTAAATACTTAACAGCTTTCTGCTTAGGGAGTTTAGAGAACTTTTGGTTTTTCCTTCATTTGTATCCAATCTAACTCGCCGAGGTATTAACCAGGCTCTACCCTAAGAGTGATTTTCCGAGTCCCCAAAGGAATAAAATTAGCCGAACTTCTACAAAGAATACCGGCTAAATGAGTTATTTATAATGCTTGCTCTGCAAGCATATAAGCTGAAAAGATGAGTAATGAAAGAGACAGCCCCCGCCATGCTGCCCCCCTGTTTTGATTAATTTGATCCAAGATTTGACGATATCTTTCGTTATCAAGCCCAAAAACGGGAGTTTAGGAATTATTTAGGCGACTTATTGGGAGAAAGTGAGCCAAACCACCTCTCGCCGATGGTGGCACACGCCGTCCGAGTAACTTACCACAAATTACGCCCTTTTTTAAGCGCAGCGCCTTGGTCATTCAGCGAAATGAATCAACGCCACTTGGATAATGAATCAGTGTCATCAAATCACGATCAGCCAAGGATTTAACCTCATCATAGATAATTTATGGCACCCTTAAAAATGGCAACTTTACTGCCGGAGTGGCAAGGCAATACATCAGAGAAATGGGGAAAAAAGAGAAGGGAGTAGTAACAGTTACTACCCATCTATTTATAAAGCCAGTTTGTGCTTGAAATTTGTTTAAGTCCGGTTAGATAACCACAATTAAGTTAGTAGTAATAAACGCCACTTTTTTCTCATCCATCAAGAGAGGATGGTCGTACTCACTACCAACAAGCTTGATTACGGGATATTAACCGGACAGGAACATTACTAACAACTGAGTTTCTGTTATTCTGTTCTTTCAATGATAATGGTCATGTGAGCGACCAATGCACCTATTGCTCCTACTGCTGCAATGACTGGAAACAAGGCCGCACCGATGACTCCACCGACTACTCCCACCGTCAGAGGAACTTCTACTAAGATCCGTCCCTCTTCATTTTTGATAATGATGCGGCGGATATTTCCTTCGTGAATCAGTTCTTTAACTTTAGTAACCAAATCGTCGCCGTTAATTTTTACCTCCTCGACGCTAACTTTTTCCTGAGTATAAGCAGGGGTTTGTAAAGGAGTCGTTTCAAAATTAACCTCAGCAACTTTTTGGGCCGAAACTTTTTCAGATACAGGTATTGATTCGAGATCTCTTGTCCCGACTGGTTCTTGTACGCGATCTGTAGGTGTGTCCATTTTTTGTTCTCCTTTTAGGTAAAAGTATTTTTGTATAGAATTATATTGAAATATAACACGCAACTTTTTTTGAATCAATCATTCTTTTGGGTGATCTTGCTGCTGCTGTCGTGATTTTCTGAAGGTATGATAATGAAAATTCCCTCACTCTCTCGCTTCTGGGCTTATCCTATCTGTCCCTATCTCCTTGTGCCGTTTAGTTAACTGTCTGCTTCTGGCCCTCGCAACGCCCCACCCTTGAAAAACTTCTAATCCTGACAACGAAAGGATGAGAGCGACTTTCACACTCTCAGAGACTCAGACTCAATAGGTGTACAGGTTGAAATACTGACATTGTACTGAAAGTACGATCGTCCCGCCGTGTATACAATTACCACCTCTCGTTCGGGAAACCGCACATGGAAACCGTCGCTTACTTTCCTCAAATGTCATTTCAATTTAGCTCAGTGCGATCGCCCAACCAAACCCCATCCCCCGATCTTCCTCAAATCAACATCTTAGAGTTTCTAATGAGAATTGCCTAAAATCAAGGGGGAGGAGAAGTAATAATGATCGAAATATTATCGCAACTAAACCAACTTCCTCAAATTGAAGTTGAAGTTGGGGAAAATGCGGGTAAAATAGAATTATTTGCTTCTGCTTCCTCTTGATTCTCCGTGTCCGATTGGCCAGCGACAGAATTTGAATCTCCAGTTGGTGCCCCGACGGTACTTTTCGGGAAACTTTTAAGGCACATCAAGCGGATGTGTGGAATGTGAGTTTTAGTTGCGATCGCACAACTTTAGCATCTGCCGAGAAAAATTTCGTCGGTGAAGCTTTGGAGTCTCGATGTGGCTAAAGTATAAACGGCCGAACTTGACAAATTGCTCGCAATCGGCTGTCCGTAGCTCGGAGACTACCTACAATACAATCTTCGGGTTGAGTGCGATCGGCATTTGTGCGAAAAAACTGACAATTGACATTTCTTGGCAATTCGCCGACACCGATTTTGCCTGAATTGTCAAATAGGCGATCGGCTGCCGATTTGTCGCTATTCTTGTCTTATTGTAATATAATTTTACGCAAGGGGTAATACCAAATGTACTACCACAGGTCCCAGATGTCTATCCATCTGAACCAAATTAATGTCATCAAACATTAAAAATAGTTATGACTGTTATATTCGGATTAGTAGAATCTTGGATCGGTCAAATTTACTACATAATTAGGTTTCAAAGGAGTGTCTGCTGTTAAATTAATCTAACCTGCAATAGCGTTTCGGGTGAGACCCGCACGATTTAAAATCCAAAAAATTCTGCTGAATTAACTCAATTTGAGTGAGCAAAGTAGAGTTGATTTCATAGCTATAAAAAAATAGAAAATGCAGTACAAATAGTAAGCAATACTCCAGCAGCAAACCGCTACGGTCAATTACCAAAGGAGGGAGCAGTGTATGAAAATGACGGGTTGAGTCCCCTGAAATCACCGCTTGGTTTGCGATCGACTCTACAGGAATTAACCCTGTACGACTTTCTCCTAGAATCTGAGTGCCCGGGGAACGAAGTTGCTAAAATTTTTCAAGCAAACCCTTTAGTTCCCGGCATCATCATCACTCAGCAAGGAAAGTTTATAGGGATGATTTCGCGGCGGCGTTATTTTGAACACATGAGCCGCCCCTACAGTTTGGAGTTATTTTCTCAACAGCCTTTGTTTATACTCTACCGCTTTACTAAAACGGATATGTTGGTTCTCGATCGCGAAACCTCAATTATGACCGCAGTCCGGCAGTCTTTGGAGCGATCGCCTGAACTAATCCACGAACCAATTGTAGTACAAGTAGAACCGGAAACTTACAAACTTTTAGACGTACATCAACTGCTGCTTTCTCAGTTGCAAATTCACGAGTTATCAACCGTGGTGATGCGCGAGTCGCAAGCGCAATTGAGACATCAAGCCCAACAGCTCGAACTTGCCCTGCTGGAACTTCAGCGCACTCAAACTCAACTAATTCAAACAGAGAAAATGTCTTCTGTGGGGCAGTTAGTAGCAGGAGTAGCTCACGAAATCAACAATCCGATCGGCTTTATTTATAGCAATTTGCACCACGCTAAAGAGTACACGCAAGGTTTAATGCGGATGCTCGACATCTACCGACAGCACTGTCCCGAACCCATCGCAGCAATTGAAGCGGAAGCAGAAAAAATCGAACTCGATTATTTGCTAGAAGACTTGCCGAAAGTGTTAAATTCTATGCAGAAAGGTGCAGAAAGAGTGCGCGACATCGTTTTGTCGCTGCGGAATTTTTGCAGATTAGACGAAGCTCAAATGAAGCAGGTCAACATTCACGACGGTATCAACAACACGATTATGCTGTTGCAAAGCCAGCTTATAGGGAAACCGGGGCAGGAGGCGATCGAAATTTACAAAGAATACAGCGACTTGCCACTGGTACAGTGCTATCCCGGACAGCTCAATCAGGTATTTATGAATATTTTACTTAATGCAATTTACGCTCTTGTTGAGTCTAATAAATACGAAAATGTTGATAAAGAAAGCCCGCAGAAGTCGCAATCAGGCGAGCAAAAGCAGTCTTTTACAAAGACTCAATCATCAGTTTCTAAGTCTACCCGCCTGATTCCTACGATTCGGATTCGCACGGAGTTAATTGAGAAAAAAAAGGTAGTAATTAAAATTTCTGACAACGGCCCGGGGATGACAGAAGATGTTCGGAAGCGGTTGTTTGACCCTTTCTTTACTACTAAGCCGGTCGGCCAAGGAACGGGTTTGGGACTGTCGATTAGCTATGAAATTGTTGTCAATCAACACCGCGGCCAATTGAAGTGCTTTTCGGAACCGGGAAAAGGTGCAGAATTTGCGATCGAAATTCCCCTTCAACAGTCTTCCCTAGCACAGATGTTGCCTCGCTTTGCGTGATATAGCAGAAGGAAGAAGGAAGTTCGGCAACGGATTTTGTAACGGATGTAACGGATGTCAGGAAGAAGGAAGTTCGGCAACAGATTTTGTAACGGATGTCAGGAAGATGGAAAATGGAAGAAGGAAGAAGGAAGGAGGAAGAATCAATAAAAGTTAGGGACTCGGCTGTTGAAACTGCTTCTTGTCAAACTTTCGTTCCTCTCGCTTGAGACTAAAGAATAAAGCCCGTCAGCTACCGCGAACCTTTGCAAACCCACTTCCACAAAGGATGACTCGGCCCCTGTTGGCGAATGCGGCGAACTTGTTGTTCCAAACCCTGTTTTTCCCGCAGGGGCAATCCTCGCACCCTATTGCGACTTTGCCAAGTTAGCACAGCTAAAGTCATTCCCAAGCACAAACCCAAACCGAGAGTCGGCCAGCGATGAAAAGATAAACCGTAGCGCACCGCCGCCCAAGTGAAGTGTTCTAACCACAAAGCTATTTCGCGGCGCAAACCCCAAATGCTCAAAGAACCGACGCTAATCCACAGCAATATCACTGTTAACCAGCGGCCGTAAACTGTTAGTTTGTGAAGCCTTTGGACTTCAATTTGAAAAGTTTCGTCAGTAGTCATTGGTTATTTGTCATTTGTCATTTGTCATGGGTTATTGGTTATTGATGATTTATTATTAGTCAGTCAACAGTTAACCGTCAACAGTTAACCGTCAACAGTTAATTAAACTTCCTCTGACTGGTTGATTCCTTCTGCAGGGACGGGGATGGAGTGGCCGGTGCGACTGCGCCACCAAGCTAGTAGCGTACTGGCAACGAAAATACTCGAATACGAACCAGCAATAAAACCGATAATCAAAGCTAAAGCAAAGTATTTGAGGGTTTCGCCGCCAAACAAAAAGATTGAAAACAATGTCAGCAGCGTGGTAAACGTTGTGTTAATTGACCTTCCCAGCGTCTGCATGACAGCATCATCGACAATTTGATCGATCGACTGTCCCGGATTTAGCTTGATTACTTCTCGCACGCGATCGTAAATTACCACAGTATCATTAACAGAAAAACCGATAAGCGTCAAAAGCGCTACCACAAATAAACTGTCAACTTCCACTCCTTGAACTAAACCCAAAAACGAGAAAACACCAAGCGTGACCAACACGTCGTGAAACACAGCCACAAAAGCAAAAAAGGCATAATCCAACTGAAATCGGAATGTCAGATAAGCAGTAATTCCAGCAAAAGAAAGCAACAAAGCCAGCAAACCCGAAGTAAACAACTGTTTGCCGAGGGTAGGCCCAACCGTATCAATTTGAGTAGATTGAGGAGCAAAAGCGCCTATCTTTTCGCTCAAAGCTGTTTGCAGATTAGTCCGCTGTTCGACATCCAAAGTTTTTGTTCGCAGCGACAAACCGCGCTGTTCTTGGCCGATAACTTGAATGCTGCTGCCACCTAAACCTTGGGTGTCCAGGACTTCACGCACAGCAGCAAGATCGATGGGTTTACAATTTTCCGGTTTCGTGCAGTCGAGTTCAAATTGCAGGCGAGTGCCACCGATAAAATCTAAACTGGGGCGCAGTGGTGCGCGGATGTCGGGACGAGTCCAAGAAATCGCCATCGACACTATACCTGCGAGGATTATAGCGGCGGAAATACTCCACCAGAGCGATCGATATTTGATTACACTGAATTTCATAATTTGAAGGAATAGGGAAGTTCGGCAACGGATTGTGTAACGGATGTAAGAAGGAAGGAAGGAAGGAAGAAGTTAACAGTCAACTGTCAACAGTTAACAGTCAACAGCTAACTGTTAACTGTTAACTATTAGCAGTTTTCGACAAATTAGGACAGAACCACTGAGGTTTCCGCAATGCTGGAAAGCTCAATACTACGAACAGCAGAGTGCGGCTGCAAGTAATAGCAGTAAACATACTCACTACTACGCCCAATGCCAGAGTTACAGCAAACCCTTTAACTAAACCTGCCCCCAACCAAAACAAAGCAGCACAAGCAATAACTGTTGTGACGTTACCGTCTAAAATGCTGGAAAAAGCGCGGTAAAAACCCGATTCTACAGATCGATAAAGCGATTTCCCCGCCCGCAACTCTTCCCGCGTGCGCTCAAAAATCAGCACGTTAGCATCCACGGCCATCCCGATGCTGAGCACAAAACCAGCAATTCCCGGCAGCGTTAATGTCACTCCCAAAAGCACGAAAGCTGCCCAAGTTAACAGAGCATAAATTAACAGAGCAATATTGGCAATTACGCCGGGGAGTCGATAGTAGGCAACCATGAAAATCAAGACCAAAATTAAGCCGCCGATACCTGCGTTAATACTGCTTTGAATGCTGTCTCTACCCAAGCTAGCGCCGATCGTGCGGTTTTCTACAATTTCGACAGGCACCGGCAAAGCGCCGCCCCGCAATTGCACTGCCAAATCGTTAGCTTCTTGCGTTGTAAAGTTGCCTTGAATCACGGCACTCCCACCAGTAATTCCTGCTTGGGCAAATTCAACACCGACGACTGGAGAACTGATCATTCTTTCGTCTAGGAAAATACCGATACTGCGTCCGGTGCCGGCTAAATTTTTAGTGAGTTGGGCAAAGAGTTCGCCTCCTTGGGTATCGAAAACGAGAGCAACGTTCCAGTTGTTCCCAGCCGCCAAGGGTTGAGGTTGAGCGTCTTTGAGGTTTTCGCCGCCGAGGCCGCTGCTTTTGAATAGTTTGGCGATCGCCTCATTACTTCTTTTCAAAGCAGCCTGATTTTCTTTAATAGCAGCCTCATTCGGGTTAATTTTCAATTCTTCTTGTTTGACCAGCAATTCCTGCTGCAACTGCCTTTCAATGCCTAATTGTGCTTCTGTTCCGGGCAGTTGTTCCTGAAATTCTAGCTTGGCGGTGCCGCCCAAAACTCGTTCTGCTTGCTGCGGGTCATTTACTCCGGGCAACTGCACGAGAATTTGGTCTTCTCCTACTGTTTGCACTAATGCTTCGGAAACACCCAAACCGTTGACGCGGTTTTCGACAATCCGCCGCACTGCTTCTAACATTCCCTGGTCTATTTTAGGAATTGTGGGGGTAGTTTTTACCTGAATGGTGAGTTGCGACCCTCCTTGCAAGTCTAATCCCAGCCGCGTCGGAATTGTTACTATTACAGTAATGGCGGCGATGATTAAAACAAAAATTAGGGCTAATATTGAACGTTGTTTTTGCATACTTAATTATTAGTCATTAATCATTAATCATTAGCCATTAGTCATTTGTCAGTAGTTAGGTGGAAGAAATAATCAATCTGTGCATCCGTGTTTTAGCATTAATGTCCTGCTGGCAGATATCGTTAGTTTTAGAGAACAACCAAAGAGTGATAACTAATGACTAATGGCTAATGACTGATGACTATTTATACTCGCAATGCTACCATTTTTTGGACGGCTTCGACAATTTGAGTGGGCTGAACAATTGTCAGTCTTTCTAAATTACCGTTGTAAGGTGTGGGAATATCTTGTGAAGACAGCCGCAAAACCGGTGCGTCGAGTTCATCAAAAAATCGATCGCTAATCGAAGCAATTAGTTCGGCACCGATGCCTCCTGTTTTCATGCACTCCTCTACAATAATTACTTTGTGAGTTTTGCGAATGGATGCGCCGATGGTCTCCATGTCCAGGGGTTTGAGAGAAATTAGGTCGATTACTTCTGGATCGTAACCTTCTTTTACCAGGGCGGGTACGGCTTGCATGACGTGGTGCCGCATCCGGGAATAAGTCACGATAGTGACATCTTTGCCCGATCGCACAATTTCTGCTTTGTCCAGTGGCACTAAATATTCTGTTTCTGGCAAATTTTCTTTGAGGTTGTAAAGAAGAACGTGCTCGAAAAACAGAACGGGGTTATCATCGCGGATGGCTGATTTTAAGAGTCCTTTGGCGTTGTAGGGAGTCGAACAGGCGACTATTTTCAAACCCGGTACTGCTTGGAAATATGCTTCTAACCGCTGGGAGTGTTCGGCGCCGAGTTGCCGGCCCACGCCGCCTGGCCCGCGAATTACCATTGGCATTTTGAAGTTGCCGCCTGATGTGTAGCGCAGCATTCCGGCGTTATTGGAAATTTGGTTGAAGGCCAGCAGCAAAAAGCCCATGTTCATGCCTTCGATGACCGGCCGCAGTCCCGTCATTGCTGCGCCTACTGCCATGCCTGTAAAGCTATTTTCGGCGATCGGGGTGTCGAGCACTCTAAGTTCGCCGTATTTGTTGTAGAGGTCTTTTGTGACTTTATAGGAACCGCCGTATTGACCTACGTCTTCGCCGAGTACGAATACGGCGGAGTCGCGGGCCATTTCTTCGTCTAACGCCTCGCGGAGGGCGTTGAACAATAAGGTTTCTGCCATAGGAGGTTAAGCAATGATTGCAGGAGGGTCAGATTAGAATCTTAACCTTTTGGGGGTGTGGATGAGGATGCGATCGCAAATTCGGCAATTGAACCCTGCACGATTGGCAAGATACCTATCATAATTATTTAATTATGTCAAGCTCCGGCATTTATATCTCGGAAAAATGTTTTTGCAATAAATCGTGAATAAATCGATAACGCCGATCGCCAGTTTTTTGCAGCAACAAGCGATCGGTCGCAGCATCGAGAAAACGCCTGTAGTCCCAAGGAATGTAGCCCTTCGACCACAGCACGAGGTGCAATATAAACCTTTCAATCCCCGGAATTCCCGGCAACAAAGCACTAATTACCGCAGCAACAGCACCCGTAATTAATCCCCAAATTGACCCAGAGACTAGGCTGGCAATTAATCCTAAAATCACCAAAATCAGCCCGCCAAGCAGCTTAACTCCAAACTGATACTTGCGCCGTTGCTCCTCTGTTTGCAGCCAGCTAGACGGTATGCGATCGAGGTAAAATTCTTGAATTCCTTGCTCTTCCATCCTTCTCGCCAACCATCCCAGCCAGTGGCGTATTTGTTCGGGCCGCAGTTCCTTACCTCTGGGATACTGCTTGACTTCCCCGGTGATTTGGTGGCGAATATAGGCAGTTAACAGATATTTGCGCTGTTCTTCTGCGGAAGTTATGCGCTTCCAAGCTTCAATTAAAATATCGTCGTAAGCCAGAGCCATCATGCTCAGAAGCAAGGGAATTTTTGCCAATTTCAACAACTCCGGCTCGCGCTCAATGCTGTACCAAAGTTCGCGGCTTCTGGCTTCTAGCAGATAATTTTGAATTTGAGTTTCTGTTAAAGGTTTCAATAAAACCGCTGCTTGCAGGCGAAATCTAGTATCGCACTTTTTGTAAGCTTCAAAACTGCTGCAAGCTACTAAATGTTTTGGTTTAAATTCGCTTTCAACAAACTGATTGATTGCTTGAATGCAGATATTTTGGCGGTGGGTTTCCACTTCGTCCAAGCCGTCGAGGAGAGGTAGCAATTTTTGTTCGGCGACCCATTTTTTGCCGACAGCAGGAGAGATGCCGTATTTGAACTGAAGTTGAGCAATTAACCAATCTGCGATCGCCCCGGATTCTGCTTTCCATGATCCGAGTTCAAACAGCACTGGTACTGGCAAACTAGCATCTTTTTGGGCGCGGGAAACTAACACCCGAGCTAATTCTAGCAGCGTCGTAGTTTTGCCTGCACCCGTGGCTCCCAAAATTACCAATTTGCCACCGGTGCGATCGAACACTTTAGCAACGCTTGCCTTGGGAGGAAGCCGAAAACTCGGACGGTTGCCGGCTTTCACTTCCACATCCCAACAGCGGTTAACACCAACAGGCGGCGAGTCTTGGCTGAGGTTAGCCAGCACAGCGGCGTGCAAAGACTGCGATCGTCCTGCTTGGACTTCCTGCTTCACCTCCTCCAACAATCGATCGCGAGGCGGTTGTAATCTCAGAGGAATCAATTTTGACATTTTATGTACCTCGCGCTGAACGCTTACCTTCGCAAATTTGCGCGCAAATAACCCAGAGCAAGATTACCATCAGTATAGGCGTCCAGTATATATTCACTCCAATTATTGCGGCAATTATGGATCTGAAATTTTATCTAAAAATCCTGACCCTGTGGCCCGCACTAGGTATTTCCACTATAAATTAACTGGCGATCGCCTCAACTCCCAAACAAAAATTATTAGTTATAGATACAGAGAGGGTTTTTTATGTCATTTACGAAGGCTCAAATCATCACAGTAAGCTTAGCAGGACTGGCAACAGCGGTGGGAGTAGCTGTTGCAACTATACAGTCGGGTGCGATGAAACAATCCCATCTTCCCCTTGCAGAATCGCCCGCATCCACCAGAAACCAGATTGCAGGGCCGACGAACAACCCTGAATCTCGGCAACCAAAATCTCTGCAAGCACAAACCCAGGCTGCAGAATCTCCGAAATCCCAACCCCAACCTGCAAAAACCCCGGCTGTTCAATCCTCGCTAGTTGCAGGAGTCTCCCCCCGAAAAGTTGGGCCAGTAGTTGTCACACCGCCAAATTCGGGTTGCAAAATCAGCCAAGCTGTAGTCAGCGATCGGAATCCACCGCTAAATGTGCGATCGATGCCGCAAGTAAGGGGCAGCAACATAGTAGGAAAACTTAAAAATAATACCTTTGTTTCAGTTGCTGAAGAACAAAACGGTTGGCTGCGAATTACCGATCCGCCCGGTTGGATTGCCAAAAACCGCACCGAAAGCAGTTGTTCTAACGTCAACCGGCAGATTAATTTTCTGCCGGGAGGAGATGAGGCGATCGTTAAAGGTAGAATTATCGGCAGCGGTAGCCACTCTTACCGGATTCGCGCCAGAAAAGGTCAAACAATGACTGTTAGGAATCGGCAAGAAGTTTTCCCGCAAATTATAACTCCTCGTGGCAAACTTTTAGCCGGAGATCCTTATCAAGGCAATGAAACAGAGTGGACGGGAAAAGTGCCAGTAACAGGCAATTACACATTACAATTAGACTCCAATTTCCGGGGATACGACTACGAGTTTTCTGTTGAATTGCGATAATTTTCCTGACATCTTTAGGGATACAGCAGTGCCTTGTCTTCCCCCTATCGGCGAGTTTTAATAAATAGTAGAATTAAGGAATCGCCCCAAGCGATATATCAAGAATTGCAAACTTCTGCCAATCTTCCGAATCAAAGTGCCACCATTCGGTTGTGATACCCATAAATCCGTGTTTTTTCATCGCATTCTTAAGCACTTGACGATTTTTCCGAGATTCGGCGCTGCCACCTTGATAATCTGCGTGAGCTTTTTCGGTAAAATCATCGTAAGGTGTGGGCATTTCTAATTCTTTGCCAGTGCGATCGACTAAAGTCAAATCAATAGCAGCACCGCGATTGTGCCGCGAACCTCTAGCAGGATTAGCAACATAGCGCGGATCTGGCCAAACTTCCCACATTTGCTTAGTCACTGAGAAAGGTCTGTAGCAATCGTAAACTTTTAAACCCAATCCGATTTTTTCCAAATCTGTTTGAACTAGCGCTAACTTTTGAGCAACAGAACTTCTCAAGGCGCATTTCGATATAGGGTAAAGTTTTCGTTTCAAAAAGTTGTTAGTAGTGGCGTATCGGATATCGAGGCGAATGTTGGGATTTACGGTGCGGATATCAACCAGTCGCGCCCCACTGGGAAGTTGACTCATGAAAATACTTTCAGGTACTACTGGGTTTGTTCCTGGTTGGGTAATTTGCACTTGTGGCGGCTCCTGGGCGCGGACAAATGTTGTATGGTGCAGACCGATCGCACATAGCAACACTAGCATAAATGCGATCGGGTATTTTCCAAAACGTTTAAATTTCATAGCTGTTCTGATTGTGAGTCTTAGAGAGTAGATTACAACCAAAAGCTAAATGCAACACACCGATCGCCAAGGCTCAAATCAGATCGGGATCAATACCCTGCGATCGCAAATAAGCCGCTAATCGTTCTTTTTGTTGCTGTTCCCGATCGGCCCGTTGGCTCTCAGCTTCAGCTCGTTGGCTCTCAGCTTCAGCCCGTTGGCTCTCAGCTTCAGCCCGTTGGCGTTCCTGTTCGGTATGAAGGCGTTCGAGTCGGGCTTGTTCGCTTCCAATCAGCAACAAATTACCCTGGTTATCCCACCAACGCAACCATCGCTGTGTTTGATTTTGATAACTACCTTCCCATAGACCCAACTCTACTCCCATTAGTTCGATCGAGTAGTGTCCGCGATCGTTTGGTTGCAAGCGAATATAACGAGTATTCACCCAGTTGTAGACTTCTAGTTCACCGGTTTTGATGATGTAGATAGCGTAGTAGGGAATCCGAATAATCTGCTCGTATACCCAGAACTTTCCAGGCTTCTGAGTGACACCTTCTGAGCTGCGAGATAGAGGAGTATTATCGCGTTCTTCCGAACCATTTCCACTAGCAAGCTCGATCGCAATTAGCGGCACCATATACTCGCGCCACAACACGTAAGAGCGACGAATTTCTCCATCTACCAGGGGTGGGACGTTAGGGACGTAGAACCAGTCGGGAGCTTCGGCTCCGCGTTCTGGTGGGTCGGTTTCACGCCAGTATATGCCACTATCTTGCCCGATCGCATACATTCCGTCGGGGTGGAGGGTTTGCAGCGTGGTTCCCAGGGAGTCGGTGAGCAGGATACACTGAGGATGTTCTTGGAAGTTTTTCACAAACGTGCCGTCGGACTCGGGGAGTTGCGTGTGATCTGGGAAGGCGCGGACTGGGGTTATAGGACTAAGGCTTTGGGTCATGACGGGTACGCGATCGATTGGCGATCGGGACTGATGCTCTGTTCACAGCATAGCGATTGCTGCTGCAATTGTGTCGATCAAAGCAGGTTTTGACATAACCTAGTGGGACTTAGACAAAAACTGAGGTGAAAATGTCTAAGTCCCATTAGCTAGAAAATTCAAAATTTCTTCAAATTCCCAAGCGTTGATACACTAAATCTAAGTGCCTCAATTGATACTGCGGATCGAAACAATCATCAATTTCTTTGGTTGTCATCTTAGCTGTTACCCGATCGTCCTTAGCAATTAAATTGTAGAAATTGCCGCCCGGTTTGTTCCAAGCTTCGTGAGCACAAGATTGCACAATTTTGTAGGCGTCTTCGCGACTCGTGCCTTTTTCTACTAAGGCTAACATCACGCGCTGGCTGAAGATGACTCCGCCGTAAAGGTTCATGTTTTGCTTCATGTTTTCGGGATAGACTAGCAGGTGTTTTACTAAGTCTGTGGTTTCTACTAACATGAAGTGGGTGACAGTGGAACTGTCGGGCAAAATCATCCGTTCTACGGAACTGTGAGAGATGTCTCTTTCGTGCCAAAGCGCCACGTTTTCTAAGGCTGCGACGGCGTTGGCGCGGACGATTCTCGCCATGCCTGTGAGTCTTTCCGATCGAATCGGGTTACGTTTGTGGGGCATGGCGGATGAGCCTTTTTGCCCTTTGGAAAAGAATTCTTCGACTTCGAGAACGTCGGTGCGTTGCAGGTTGCGGATTTCTACTGCAAAACGCTCGATCGATGCTGCTAAGAGTGCTAAGGTTTGGACGTATTCGGCGTGTCGATCGCGCGAAATGACTTGAGTCGATGCGGTATCGGGTTCGAGTCCGAGGTTTTGACAGGCGATCGCTTCAATTCGCGGATCGATATTAGCATAGGTTCCGACTGCGCCGGAGATTTTGCCGACTGCAATGGACGATCGCAAATTCACCAATCGGGCGCGGTTGCGAAAGACTTCTGCCAGCCATCCTGCTAGTTTAAAGCCAAAGGTGATGGGTTCGGCGTGAATTCCGTGCGATCTGCCAACCATGACGGTATTGCGATGCTGTTGAGCCTGATAGCGAATAGCTTGACTCAATTCTTCGACACGTTCTAACAAGATATTGACGCTAGCGACTAATTGCAGCGCCAAAGCAGTATCGAGCACATCGGAACTGGTTAAACCGAGGTGAATGTAGCGGCCGGCATCGCCTACATATTCGTTGACATTTGTCAAGAAAGCGATCATGTCGTGGCGGACTTCGGCTTCAATTTCGAGGACTCGTTTCGGGTCAAAATTAGCCTTAGCTTTGATTTCTTCGACTGCGGCGGCGGGGATGTAGCCGAGTTCGGCTTGAGCTTCGCAGACAGCGATTTCTACTTGCAGCCAGGTTTTCAGTTTGGCGGTTTCAGTCCAGATGTTGCCCATTTCGGGCAAAGTGTAGCGCTCTATCACGGTGGGAGTTGGGGAATGCGATCGTCCTATTGTACCTCTGCGAGGCATCCGTCTTCAGTCGGGATGGGGAATTTCGGGCGATCGAACTGTCCCTTTGGGGAATTTGAATATTTCGTTTGTTTCGGATATTGCGTTTATGGCACGGTAAGTGTTATCGTGAAGGAAACAACCAAGTATATGCCGGCCCAATACTTACATACCCTTCCAGTAATGGGTGCACAGGTTTTGCCCGATCGCAGATTCTGTCTGCTGACCAATAAAACGGGGTCTGGTATAATCAGCGGTTTAAACCGCTGATTATACCAACTTATACCACCATATTTACTCTGTGCTTCAAAAACAATCACATCAAACAAGAGATTAATTATGTTGAACCAAAAAACATCACTTGAGTCAGTTTTGGTTCAAGAACAAGAAAAGGAATCAATAGCTCAGTTAGAGCAAATACTGAGCAGAGAGTCTGCACAGCCAAAATTAGTCGGAAGTAACGGAGAAGAGATCCTGCTTCCCGAATCAGTCTACAACTTTTTGCGTCAGATTGTAGGTGCAATGGCATCAGGTCAAGCTATTTCTCTGATGCCTCACAATTGCGAGTTGACAACGCAGGAGGCAGCTAATATCCTTAATGTATCGCGACCATTTCTCGTCAAGTTACTAGATCGGGGAGAAATTCCTTGTAGTAAAGTAGGAAAACATCGGCGTGTCCTTTTTCAAGATGTAATTAACTACAAAGAACAGCGTCAAGTGAAACGTCGCCAAGGACTAAAGGAATTAACCCAATTTATTCAGGATGAGGGGTTTTACGAAGCTGGTGTTGACCCAATAACTCAGGAGTAGAATGGAAGTCGTATCCGTTATTCTAGACTCCTGTGTCATCTTCCCTATGCCTTTATGCGATACACTACTACGTGCTGCTGAGGCTGAGTTATACGAGGTTCACTTTTCACAAGAAATTTTAGATGGTGCTACCCGCAATCTGGTAAAAAAAGGAAGAATGACAGAGGTCAAAGCAGCACGTTTTCAGGAGGTGATAAAGAACACCTTTCCTGAAGGAATTATCGAAGTGCCTGCAAGTTTGGTGGAAGCAATGACAAATCATCCGGGCGATCGTCATGTTGTAGCTGCTGCGATTGTAGCAAATGCTAAGGTCATCGTTACAGATAACCTCAAACATTTCCCAAAGGAGGCTTTGGAACCTTATGGCATTGAGGCACAGCACCCGGATGTATTTCTAACTGAGCTTTTCGATAACGATCCCGAGTCGATGGTCGAAGTAATTCGGCAGCAGGTTGAGGATCTAAAAAACCCTCCTCATAATGTTGCCGAAATTATTGAAAGATTAGAGAAAAATAATAGGGTACACGAATTCGCTAGTAAAGTTCGTTTCTATGAATACTGTGATTTTGTAATAGAAACTGCGAAAAAAGCCGTGCAAAAAATAGGAGAACCTGCACCAGAAGGCGGTCGATGTTATGAAGGAGAAAAATATCGGCTCTGGATGAAAGGGCAAATTATAAGAATTACTGCTAAAGACGGTAGAGGAGAAATTCTGTTAGTTCAAAATGAGGAAATTGAGGGTGATATTTCAGCGGAAGATATCAAATTATTCCAAATATTTGCTCAACGATTGGACGAAGAATTAACAATCAATCAGATTGATGAGCAACAAGCTAATTAAAAGGCTAATTTCATAGTAACTTTGCTAGCTTTGTTCAAAGTAATATCGGCCAAATATGGAATAAGTGCCAAGCCGATACACTCTGCTAAACGGGGTGGCACGGCATTTCCAATTTGCCACATTGCCTTTTTCATAGAACCTTCAAAAATAAATGAATCCGGGAAAGTTTGCAATCTAGCCATTTCACGAGCTGAAATAACGCGGTTGAGATAAGGATGAATATGAGTGCCGCCGTGATTTTCCTTAACAGTCATACTCGGTTTTCCCGGATACTGTCGCTTGAAAGCATCGGCGTAGCTTTCATACAAAGAACCGCCTGGTGGAACTTGAGCAAGTCTTTCCATGTACTCAACAGAATGACGAGTCCATTCGTGGTTAATTTCTGCTATGGGAGTATACTCTGTTAAATCATCAATTGCTGACTCAATCGCTTTGTATTGTTCTGGTAACAATTGCGGCTTGGGATAGGGGTTTGGCAGCCCAAATCTATTGGCAATAAAAATGGCTCGCGGGCGGATTTGTGGGATTCCATACGCGGCTGATTCCAGAACAGCAACGGACATATGGGGATAGCCAATTTCCTGAAAAGCCTCGCAAATGGCTTGCTTAACAGCTCCTTTTTGTATAGTCAATATTCCGGGTACGTTTTCCATGACAACATACCAAGGACGTATTTCAAAGACTACGCGGACAAACTCTCTAAATAAGCGATTTCGAGGGTCGTTGGGGTCGCGTTTTCCTGCAACTGAGAAGCCTTAACACGGCGGCCCGCCTACAACAACATGAATTTCTGGCGAACCAATTTCAGCGAGCAATTATTGGGGATTTAAGTTTTTTATATCGTCGCACAAGTGATGGCAATCGGGAAAGTTTTTTGTATGAGTTGCCGAGGCATCGCATTAATTTCAACACTTGCTACTGGTCGAAAACCTGCTTGCAATAAACCTTGCGTCATGCCGCCCGCACCGCAAAAAAGATCGACAAATGTATAGTCTGATTTTGGCAGTGACTGAGATTCAACATCAATGAATATCTTGTAGGGGTCGCAGTCATTTGCTTCTAGTTCGCGTTGGATGCGTTCGTAACGCCCTAATTTTGCTTTCTTCTGCTTTTTGGCAGGAATTGGTTCTGACTCATTTGAGAATAAAGACAGTTGTATTGCTTCCATTTTATATTTTTTTACTGCGTTCTATCTCAATACTCCGGACAGTTTTTAAGCAGCCAAAGTACCATAAGACAAGACTGAAGAAAGATTAGGATGGTTTAAAATC
>NZ_JAUBSA010000038.1:0-32886 GCF_036702115.1 Microcoleus sp. LAD1_D5
AACTTATATTGCCGAGGAGAACTCGAATTCACTCATCTTTCTAAATGCTGTTTTCTCACTTTTTCAGCAAGCCCTATTTAGTATTAATACCATTAAAGCCAATTCAACCATTATATTCTCTTATATTTTTGATGAATTCGTTATGCAATTTAGTGAAATCGCCGAAGGTGACGAGTTCATCTGCTGTTACCTTTAAAAGTATCACAAGTGGTTTTTTGTCACGGTTAAAAACACTATCCCATAAGAAGAACATGAGTTTATGTTGTATCTGTTCAGCAGTTACAGGCGGTTTGATAAAGTAATAGCCAATTTGCTTGTCCTCAATCCCCCGGATAGAACCGTGATGTTTTTTGATAAAGCCATTAAGTTTCGTGATTAGATTTTTCCAATTATTGTCATCCAAAATACCTCCTGTACCGTATGTTGGAGCAGGAGGTTTACTGTCATCCCAGTTGACAAATTCCCAATCCCAACGTCGCTTGAAGGCGCTATCCATAAAGTAAATGGAATTGTCAGAGGTGTTCATAGTGCCGAAAATAGACAAGTTAGGTGGAATTTTAATGGATCTTTCTTTAAGCTTCAGGTTCAAACCATCCACTCTATTTTGAAAAATTGAGTAGTCCTGTACCCAATGGTTTTCTCCGGGAAACTGATATTCAAATTTATTATCAGCTAGAGATTTCTCTTGAACCTCTATTAAGCGTAGTATTGTTATTAATTCAATTTCAGTAATGTTAATACTATACGATGACCATCCCTCTTCATCTCTATCTAAAAGTTGGAAAACAGTTCCAAAAATTCCTGAAGAGTTTCCTCGATTAATTTCATCTATAACCAAAGCTACATTCGCTGCATTATCGCACGCTATTCTCCGAGCTTGTTTTATTCTTGCACTTTGTTCCTGATCGGACAAATCCTTAAAATCTTTTTCTTTTGTTGGGTCTTTGTACTCATCAAGAATATTTCTGTAAGCACGAGTAAGGGCCATCAAAAAATGACCTGCATAAAACTGGTAACGTACATTATTACCTTTCGTAATAGGTACCAGCTTTCCCATAAAATCACCATAAGTGTATTCTGGATGGAAAACGGTTTTAATAACGTTGTCCGAATCAGGGCTTATTTTTAAGTCATTAGGGATGATTTCATAATTTACCCTGTAGCTTTTTCCAGTTCCAGGACTACCAAAGAGGATTTTCTGAATGGGAGTTTTCACTATGTTGACCTACTTAAGTTACAAAACGCTGGTGAAGAGATGTCAAGCTACAGATGTAAGTGCCAAGACCTACTCTGAGTCGTGAGCAGCCAGAGGTAAAATAGCTGAGGTAATATCCCTCCTGTTGCTATAATGAACTACTTATGGATCTCTGTCAATCTTTTTTCGGTGAGTGAGGACGCAGTATGATCGCAAAAAAACGCGGTTTCTGACCACCCGAAAACCAAAGAAACCGGGTTTTTCACTTTTTAATCTTTAATTATTGTCAGGCCGGAAGCGCAAGCAATTGAGCGATCGCACCCTGTGAATAGTTTCAAAATCGCGATCGTTATGAACTAGAATAAGTTGGTGTTCGCTCGCCAGTTGGGCAATGCAGCAGTCGATACTACTTTTAACCGTTAACCCCTGTCGTTGCAAATCGTAATAAATCCGAGCAGCCGCTACCCAAGTATTAGCCGTAGACTCGATATAGTCTTGTTCTTGGAGATAAGTTTCTAATAGTGTCCACTCCCGTTCATCTCGACAACCTTGCAAAAGTTCCATCTGAGTAAATCGGTTCAGAAAAATACTTTCATCATTGATTATTGCTTCCAGGGATTGGCGTACTACACCTGTCCTGTCGCGGAAAACGCTGATCCAGACTGATGTATCAATCAGAAACATTTCGGTTTTCCCGCAAAGCTTTGTAGTCGTACTCAGTCGAAAATTGAATTTGTCCGCTTAAATCGAGTAAATTCCGCTTTTTCCGGGTGCGAATTAATTCTTGCAAAGCAAAGTCAATCAGTTCTTTTTCTGTCTTGAAATTGGTTAAGCGAAAGGCTTCTTTAACCAATTCTTCGTCAAGTTCAAGGGGGCTTTTCATAGTTCAGGGTTCCTTTCACTTTCTAATTAATTATGGCATATCCACACCCTAATCCTCAACCTCGCCCAACTCCCCCAACTCCCCCAACTCAGCGAAACCAAGCTGCACGCCTTCTATCCAACTCCTCTGCATCGACGGCAGCAAATTCGATAACCTCGATCGCCCCGCCGCCGACATCTATCTGCAACTAATCAAGTCGCAATTATCAAGGTGTTTCATACTTATGACTTGGGCGTATAAGTCGATCGCACTTGCAACTCCTTCAACTGCTTCTCATCCACCCCAGCCGGCGCATTCGTCAGCAAACAACCAGCCTGCTGCGTCTTCGGAAACGCAATCACATCGCGAATCGATTCCTCACCAGCCAACAGCATCACCAACCGATCCAAGCCGTAAGCAATGCCTCCGTGGGGCGGAGTTCCATACTCAAACGCATCCAACAAAAACCCAAACTTATTGTAAGCTTCCTCAGTCGATAAGCCGATCGCCTCAAACACCTTTTCCTGAACTTCCCGCTGGTAAATCCGCAGAGAACCGCCGCCGATTTCTGTACCGTTTAACACCAAATCGTAAGCTTGAGCTCTCGCAGTTTTCAAATCATTAATATCGTCAGGATGCGGCGCAGTAAACGGGTGATGCAATGCTTCCAAACGCTTCTCGTCAGCGTTCCATTCAAACATCGGGAAATCTGTCACCCACAGCAGATTCATCTTCTCTTTGTCAATCAATCCCAATTCGTTACCGACGAACAAACGCAATCTATCCAAAGTCTTATTGACTGTTGTCACATCGGCTGCTGCGAATAACAACAAATGACCTGGTTGCGCGCCCGTGCGATCGAGCAATTGCTGTTTTTGTGCTTCCGTCAAATTATCCTTAATAGCGCCGATCGTATCAATTTCGCCATTATCCCGCACGCGAATGTAAGCCAATCCCTTCGCACCGGCGTCGCTGGCTTCCTTAAACAAATCACCTTTCGGACCCGGTTTAATCCGCACGTTAGAAATCGCATCATTCCCGCCGGGAATCGGCAAAACTTTCACAATTCCGCCCGCAGCAACCGCCCCGGAAAATACTTTAAATCCCGAATCTTTCATCAAATCGGAAACATCGACTAATTCCATACCGAAGCGAGTATCCGGTTTGTCGCTACCGTAGCGATCCATTGCTTCAGCGTAAGTCAAGCGCGGAAAAGGACGAGGCAATTCTACGCCTTTGACACTTTGGAAAATCTGGGAGACTAAACCTTCGTTTAATTCGATAACTTCTTCTAAAGACATGAAACTCATTTCCATGTCTAATTGTGTGAATTCCGGCTGTCTGTCGGCGCGCAAATCTTCATCGCGGAAACAGCGGGCAATTTGATAATATCTGTCCAAACCCGAAACCATTAACAATTGTTTGAACAACTGCGGCGACTGCGGCAATGCGTACCAATCGCCCAAATTGACGCGGCTGGGCACTAAATAATCTCTCGCACCTTCAGGAGTCGATCGCGTTAAAATCGGTGTTTCAACTTCAATAAAACCTCCCACATCTTCCAGGTGACGACGCATAGCTTTCACAACTTGGTGGCGAAGCTGCAAATTGCGACTCATACGATCGCGCCGCAAGTCCAAATAGCGATATTTCAGCCGCAAATCTTCCCGCACGTTTTCGGTATCCGCCGTCGCCACCTGAAACGGTAACTGTTTGCGAACCGCATTTAACAACTCAATTTCGTCAGCGTAAATTTCTACTTCACCCGTAGGCAATTTCGGATTGAGGGACTCCTCGGGGCGGTGGCTGACTCGCCCGGTAATTTTAAGCACGTATTCGCTGCGTAAAGCCTCAGCCCCGTGATAGGAATCGGGGGTGCGTTCAGGATCGCTGACAATTTGCACAATACCCGATCGATCGCGCACATCCAGAAAAATCACCCCGCCATGATCGCGGCGGCGATCCACCCAGCCGTAAAGGGTGACAGTCTCTCCGATGTGTTCGCTTCGCAGTTCGCCGCAGTAGTAACTTCTCATAATTGGGGGTTGTGGACTAAAAATAAAGCTTTTTAATTATGCAGTATGCCTGAAACATCTGCTGAAAGCAAATGCACGGACGATCGGCATTAGCTTTGGAACTAATTCCAAAGCTAACTACCCTCACAACCCGCTGGGAGTTCAAAACCCCCGGCTGGCCCTTCTACGAATCCCCGCGATCGCTGTGAGACTTGTCAAAAAACGCCGTCAGCGCCGTCCATGCAGACTTAGCCGCATCCGTCAAGCGAATGTTGATCGACTCAATTTGCTTCACAATAACGTGCCAATTCTTTTCAGCTTCCGTCTGAATGTGGTCAACAGCTTGTTCGATGCGATCGCGTTCGATCAATTTATTTTGTTCCACCGCTTCTCGCGCTTGTCGCACTGCTTTCAAATAAGCTTCGCGACTGATTTCGCCGGCATCTTGCACCTGCGCTTGCGCCCGCGTTTTAATCGCATCTACCACCAGCCAATTTTTCTCAGTTTCTTTTTTAATCAGCCTGACTGCTGCTGTGAATCTCTCGTGGGCGAGATCCTTATTTTCTTCGATCGCCCCGGAGGCCTTATTCACAGCTTTTAAATAAGCTTCGCGGGTGAGTTCGCCCGCTGCTTGCACTTCGGCGGTGGCGCGTTTTTTAATTGCTTCAAACAGCGCCGCAGTTTCTGCGATCGCCTCATCAGTCGCGTCGGGCATCTCTTGTTTGACGAGCTCCGTCGTTTCGAGAGTTGCCTCTAAAATTGGTTCCTCGGTTACTTTTGGATCTGTCATATCAATCTTCTCCTTTGGTAGTAAACATTTTGAAAAAAACTAACAGTCCCCGGATGCAGACTTTGTAGGTGTAGCGCCAGAAGGAATTGTGGTCTTTTATACAGACTTTGTAGGTGTAGCGCCAGAAGGAATTCTGGCATTTAATAAGAACTAGGCAATTCTTGTTTCAGCTTTATCAACTTTTGTATCCGCGCTTACCTAGTTGGAATGACCTTAGTTCTATTACATTATATCTACCAAAGTTGCTCTCGTGTGTAGGATACCGCCAACTTGTAGGTACGGTTTAGCGCACTTAAATTTGTGATAAGTCTCTATACCTAAAAAAACACACACCAATCAACTTGGTTTCTCAAGCCAATAAAACTGGCAAATTTAATAGTTTCAATTTTCTAACTGCCAATCTTTGCTCTCGTCCGTATATAACAAGTGGTGACATCTTTGAGCGTTCAGTAAAGATTGAGGAAATTCGTACTTAGATAAGAGGATCTCTTCGAGCGCAACTTTCATTTGATTGGCGCAGATATGTGGCGGTACTTTGCCCGTTCCCGTACCCATGCCGGGAATAGCGATAGTTTCAATGATATGTTTGACTGGCGTTCCATCTGGGACTGAGCCAAATTTTACCAGAGTCAAAATAGCGCGGGTTGCTAGATAAACATTTACTGTTTCTCTTAAAACTGTGGGAACGCGCATAATTGGTGCAACTATTAAATAGGGAATTTCAGCATGATCGGTGTCTAAAACTTCTGCCATTCCTACTAATAGTTCACCGTGATGTCGATCCTGAATTAGTTTTTGCAGCCGTTCAAGAACCTGCCCTCCAAAATATTCCGAAATTTCTAAATCTAAGCCGTCATCCATGAAACCAAAACTATTCCCCGGACTAACAATAGCATCGCATTTTACATCAAATATTGAACCGCGATGTATTTTTACATTTTCCATGCTGCCGCAAGTGCTTTCCCACGCTCTAACTAAACCATCGTCTAAGGTAGCCAGCACAATTTGCATAAATACTCTCTCTTAATTTTAATTGCGAACAGCTAGAGTGATCGCCAATTTAATCCTACAATACTTTACATAAGTCTGCTGCATCTCAAATTCATCTCAATTTCAACTAGCAATTCTTCCATAGCTGTATGCCGCAAGACCCAAATCTCCGCCACGCGATCGCAATTAGTTTAGGTTCCGTTGCCGGCGCTTTGAGCCGGTATTATATCACCTTGTGGTTTGCCAATCGTTTCGGGACGGCTTTTCCCTAGAGCTTTTAACCCGGTTGCTCCCTTGTCAGGTTTAGGTGTGATGATGTGTACTGCATCGTGTTTTCCGGCTGAGGAGCTAAAGTTTTCAAGCTATTTTTCTATCTTGTTTTCAGTTTACTCTTTCTCGGTTAAACTCACATTTAATAAATAATGCTTATGGCGCTCCGATATCCCGGTCCTCAAAAGAACGGTTAAGAATTCAAACAGCGTTTGGTGCGTTTATGCTCGTACATTAGTTTGTCAGCCTTTGCGAGCAATTGTTCTAATAAAACTTCATTATTTAACTCCCCAAACTGCACACCAAGACTTATTGATATATAAGCTCGCTCGGACTGTTGATTAAAGCAATCTATATTTTCTTGCAGGCGACTCTGAAAATTAGTAGATGAATCACTAGAAAAATTAGTAATAAATAAAGCAAATTCATCTCCTCCCAGTCGAGCTACAATATCCGCATCACGAAAGGTTTGCTTCAATATTTGAGCTGCGTCAACGATTACTCTGTCTCCCATTTCGTGCCCGAAAGTATCGTTAATCTTTTTCAAACCATCTAAGTCAGCGAACAAAATACAATAGGAGGTTTGCGTGCGTTGAGCAATTTTCAGTTGTTGTTCTGCTAGTAAAAAGAAGCCACGTCGGTTATATAATCCAGTTAATTGATCGGTCACGGATAGCTGCCTTACTTCTGCTTCTGCCTTTAGACGTTCCTGAATTTCGTGTTCTAAACGTTGATTTTGTTCGATCAGTTGTTGGCGTTGCTGTTGGATAAGTAATTGATTTTTTACTCGCATCAGCACTTCCTGCTCTTGAAAGGGTTTGGTAATATAATCTACACCACCCAGTTCAAAGGCTCGTAGCTTGTTTTCCAGTCGTTCGATCGCACTGATAAAAATAACCGGGATCTGAGCACTCGCTTCCAATGCTTTTAACTTTTGACAGACTTCGTACCCATTCATCTCCGGCATATTGATGTCAAGTAAAATCAGACTCGGTGGGTCGCGATGAACACCTTGGAGTGCCATTCTGCCGTTGAGCGCTTTACGCACAATATAGCCGTGTGACTCTAGAATTTTGGCTAACAAGCGCAGATTGTCTGGGGTATCATCCACGATGAGAATATTCGTTTGGGCGGCAAGTTTGAATAGAGTTGTCATGATCTTCTTCCTAAATCTGGGTGAGAGTTGCGATCGTTTCAAGCTGAAAGTTATCGACCAGAGATGTCATCGCTTCGATGAAATCTTGTTTCTCCTGGGGAATTTGAGCAATAAGTTGATAAAGCTTATTATCACTAAGATCGAGTGCTGCTTCATGAACTTCTGCAATCCACTGGGTGGGCATGGTTTTCAAGTCAGGAGTAAATATGTTTGGTGGCGAAGCTGATGAGTCTGGCGGAACTTTTTCGGCGTAGCAGTAGCGGACGCCCAAGTGATGAGCTATTTTGTTGAAAAGTGTGTCTTCAGTAAACGGCTTGGCAATGTAGTCATCGCAACCAACTTGCAGGCTGGCGATACGATCGTCTTCAAAAGCATAGGCAGTGAGGGCAATGATGCGTGTCATTTGTCTGTTGTGCTGTGACATTTGCCCTGAGTTATCTGCTGATGACCCATGACTAATGACTAATGACTCTTGTGCTCGAATCTGTCTCGTCGCTTCATAACCATCCATGACAGGCATTTGAATGTCCATCAAAATCAGGTCAGGGTGCCATGTTTGCCAACGAGCGATCGCCTCTGCCCCATTCTCCACCCCACACACCTGAAACCCAACTGACTCCAGCAGTGTCACCAGCAGTTGCCGATTTTCTGGAACGTCTTCTGCTACTAGAATTCGGTAGATAGGTTGCCCCGGTTCGAGTCCGATAATCCGATCGCTCGTTTCAGGTTCCTCTAAATCAACGGACTCTGGTACTTCCAAAACGACTTTGCACGTAAAAGTCGAGCCTTGATCCAGGGTGCTTTCCACGGTGATATCGCCTCCCATCAGACGCGCAAACTCACGACTGATAGACAGTCCTAAACCTGTTCCTCGATCGTGACGACCGCGATTGGTTTGCATGAAAGCCTCAAAAATTGATTCTAAATCTGAGGGGGAAATGCCAGATCCGGTATCCTCAACTTCGAGACACAGGGTAATAGTTGGTTTAACATCGGGTGGATTAGTGGCGCGATCGCGATTTGTACCCGATGGCATATCATCTGATGAAAAAGCTCGTCCGCGCAGCACTATGCTTCCTGTTGTTGTAAATTTGATCGCGTTCCCAAGCAAATTAATCAAGATTTGCCGAAGTTTTGCTTGATCGCCACAGACATAACGGGGGACAGTAGCATCCCACTCGCTGCTCAGATGTAACCCTTTCTCAGGCGCTTTGAGGGTGAACATCTCGTTAATAGAACCCAGCAGTCGATGCAGATTAAAACAGCTTGCACTCAGTACCAATTGCCCTGCTTCAATCCTGGACATTTGCAAAACATCGTCGATCAATGTCAGCAGGTGTTCTCCACTACGGGTAATGATGCCTAAATGCTCTTGAAATTCTTCTGGGATATGGGGGCTGCGGTTCATAAGCTGGGTAAATCCCAGAATGGCGTTGAGTGGCGTTCTGAGCTCGTGGCTCATGTTGGCAAGGAACTGGCTTTTTGCACGGTTGGCTATTGCTGCCCTTTCGGCAGCTTGTTCTAGGGCAGCTTGCGAAAATTCTAACACCGCCAGCATGAGGATATGTCTCATTTCGGCGGCACCTTCTAACTCTGCAATCTGCCACGGCTCAGACATCTCCCGCACTGTCTCTTTCCACAGTTCAAAGGATTTGCGGGGACACAGGTGCATTTTTCCAATTTCGTTGATCGACACAGCATCCTGTGGATTACCAGCCCAGTTTATGGTTTGAATTTGTTCGGGTCGGAACCAGAGGATGTGGTATGACTTTTGTATGGCGTAGCATAGCAAGATTGAGATTGCTAAAACACCACTAGCTCGATCCTTAAATTGCTTGGCTTGGGGATACAACTGAGACAAAGAAGCTGTTGCAAACACTCGTTCTTTGTTCTGTTGCAGCAACCAATGTACGAGTTCGCAAACCTCAGCTTCAGATGGTGTTTTACCCACCAATGTCAGACGACCATCGAGCAGAATAGCAGCTCCCTGAGCATGAACTAAATCTAGCAGTTGAGAAGCATTTTCGGTCAATACCTGTTCGATAAAATTAGACTCTCGCCGGAATGCCTGCTGAAGTTGATCCTGAATGGTTTTCGCCTGCGATCGGTAAATGTTCAATTGTCGCTCTTGCTGATGCACCAGTTCGATCGAGGCAAATTGTCCTAAAAATTCACAGGTTTTGCGAGTTTCGTAATCTACCAATCGCGGGCTGTAATGGTGACAGGCAATTAATCCCCAGAGGCGCCGATCGTCAATTAACGAAATCGTCATTGTCCCAGCAACTCCCATATTCTGCAAATATTCAATGTGGTAGGGAGATACTCCCCTTAACACACAAGCACTTAGATCCTGGGGTGTATCGGTTAGGGGATGGTTGGTGGGAATTAGGCGCGCTGGGGTGTAATTGATATTGGGAATTTGGCGTACCCAATTGCGGTAAAACAATTTGCGGGCGGGTATGGGAATATCGATCGCCGGGTAATGCAATCCCAGGTAGCTTTCTAGATAGCTTTCTTTCTCTTCAGCAATCACCACCCCATGCTCATGGGCTTCAAATCGATAAATCATCACGCGATCGAACCCGGTCATGGCTTTCACTTCTCTCGCAATGCTTTGAGCTAAATCCGAAAGATCGATCGCACTGCGAAAGTTGAGGATAACTGCTTGCACATGATGATAAAAATCAATTGCATGATTATTTTCAATATTCAATTGGGGTTCTAGCTCCAGAATCAACTCATCTGGTAGCTGATGCACTGTGCTTCTAAATGTTTGAAATTTACCGTCTTTTAGAGGTATATTTATATCAAAACCATTATTAATGTTTATTTGTTCGTTACTTATCTGCCTAACCATTTCTTGTACTTGATCGTGACCCAATAACTTTGGCAAGGACTGACCTAGCAATTCTTCTGCTGCCATGCCAAAAAACAGTTCTACATTTTCACTAGCTTGTAAAATATTGAGGTTGTTTCGTTGCATCAATAAAATGATTCCGTGTGGCTGAATATGACCGGGAGCATACACGGATTCTTCAGTGCATTCCTCTAAATTTGTTAAATCGAAAGGAGTAATTGGGGAAATGTTGGGTATTTTATGAGGCATTTTAGAGCGGCAATTATCAATAAAAATTAAGAAGGTTTTTTTACAAGTTGCCAAGAATTAAATTTAATTATTGTTGGCTGTTCCTAATTTCCTAGTCCTAATCAAACGTTTAACTGCACAACACCTTATAAATCCAATGGACGGATTCCACTTGGGAAATTACGTTGAATTAGATTAAGGATTTTCTCAAATTGATACTGGTTGGCGAGTTCCGTCAGATGAATACCGAATTGAGCGAGGTCTGATGAAAGTTGAGCTACCAGTTCAACGATCGCAACATCATCCCCACATAAAGCAGCATCTTCCAACTGAACCAGCCATACTTCTGGTAATGTCGCCAGAAGCGTTGGATCTAGGGAATCTGAAACCCCAGAGGTAACAGAACACAGGTAAGAAGGCAAACAATTTGTTCCCCGTTCCCCGTTCTCTGTTTCCTCTTCCTGATATACATACTCTAAACCCAGGTATTGGGCCATCTTGAGAAATAGGGTCTGTTCCCGGAAGGGCTTGCTGATGTAGTCGTTGCAGCCAGTAGCCAAGGCGAGGGCGCGATCGCTCTGGGAAGCCTGGGCCGTAAGTGCAATAATGATACTGTTGTGTCCGTATTCCCTTGCCCGAATTTGCTTCGTAGCTTCGTATCCATCTAACACGGGCATCCGAATGTCCATCCAGGTTAGGTCTGGTTGCCATTCTTGCCAAATCTGCACCGCTTCCTGTCCGTTAATAGCTTCTTTTACCTCTAATCCTAATTGTGTCAGTAATCTGACCATTAGCAAGCGATTTTCTGCTTGATCGTCAACCACCAAAATGCGATGATCCCCTTGACCGGGAGCCAGCCCAATCACGGGGCGATTATTCTGTTCTGGTGTAACATTAACTCCACTGATGGGGCTGACGGGAAGGGTAAAGGTGAAGGTACTCCCCTGTCCCAGAGTGCTGCTGACAGAAATTTGGCCGCCCATGAGTTCCAACAATTTGCGGCTAATGGTTAGACCTAGCCCAGTACCGGTAGTCGATCGCCTCCCAGCTTGAGCTTGCACAAACGCATCGAAGATGCTATCGATCTCGAACGATGCCATCCCTACACCTGTGTCAGCGACTACAAACTGGAGAATCGGCCGAGTTGTGGTTAATGCCGCTGTACCGTCCGCCTCAATGCTGACTTGCAAAGTAACGCTTCCCCGATCAGTAAATTTGATGGCATTACTCAGCAGATTGAGCAAAACCTGGCGCAGTTTTTGAGCATCGACAAGCATAAATTGGGGAACTTCGGGCGCAATCTCGAAACAAAGGTCAAGTCCTTTAGAACTTGCTCGTTCCGCCAACATATTTCGGAGGGAATGCAGCAGCGAAATTAAGTCAAATCCGCTTTCTTCAACTGTGAAGTTTCCCGATTCAATTTTCGAGAGATCCAACACATCGTTAATCAAACTCAAGAGGTGATCCCCACTCCGTCGAATTGTTTGCAGGTCTTGTTTTTGGTTGGGAGTTAGGGAGGGGTCATGGGTCATCACTTGGGCAAATCCTAGAATTACGTTGAGAGGAGTGCGTAATTCATGGCTCATATTGGCTAGGAAGGTACTTTTTGCCAAGTTCGCTGCTTCTGCTGCTTCCATTGCGTGCTGCAGTGCGAGTTCTTTTTGTTTGCGATCGCTAATATCTTGCCCAATGCCCAGAAAATGCCCGCTAGAAAGCCGCACGTTTGCCCAAGATGTCTCTAATTGCTGTCCGGTGGCGGTCAGTGTTTTCATATCTTGCCACTTGCCGGTTGCTGATAGCATATGTTCTAAGACATTTTGGCAATAAACCGGGTCAGGATAACACTCAGCTAAGATATTTTTTTGCTGCCAATCTTCTAGCGACCAACCTAAAATTTTTTCAAATTCCGGGTTGAGCAATTCAATTTGACCTTGCGCGTTAAATAAAGCAATCATCACTGGGATATTATCGACGATCGCCTGAAACATCTCTTTCTGATAGCGCAGAGCTTCCTCTGCCTGTTGTCGAGCCGTAATATCTCGCAGAAAGGTAGTAAAAATAATTTCACCGTCGATCTCGATCTTGGAAATGGAAGCCTCTGCCGGAAACTCTGTGCCATCTTTGCGCCGTCCAAAAATGGCTCCTCGCTCTGCCATTTGCCTTGCAGAGCCTCCATTCTGGGCATAGTGGCTGACGTGCTGATCGTGAGCCTCGGCAAGGCGCGAGGGCATCAACATCGCCACGGGTTTCCCTAAAACTTCCTCAGCCGCGTAACCAAAAATTCGTTCTGCTCCTTTGTTAAACAGAGTAATTTGCTGATTAGTATTGATAGAAACGATCGCATCGCTGGCAATCTCTAAAATCCCAGCAAATCGCGCTTGAGAAATTTGTAATTCGATTTCAGCTTGTTTGCGTTCGCTAATATCTCGGCAGATACAGAAGTTCATCATCTCACCTTCTAATTCCACCCGGCTCCAGCTAATTTCCACGTCATATACAGAACCATCCTTGCGGCGATGTCGCGTCTCAAACAGCGGAATAACCTCCTCTCTCTGGAGGATAAGTTGTAGTTCTTCCCTCGTGCATTCAGCGTCCCAATCAAACACACTCAGATTTAGGGTTTCTTCTAGGGTGTAGCCCAGCATTTGAGCAAAACTGGGACTAGCTTCGACAACTTTTCCGACCCAATCCATGACAACAACACCGTCCATTGAAGTGTTGAAGAAGGCTTTACTCCGCAGGAGTTCCTGTTCGAGTGCAAGTTCGGCTTTTTTGCGATCGCTAATATCTTTCATGAAGCAGTAATGCCCCATAAACTGGTGCTGTTCGTCGTAAGTTGAAATCATCACCAATTGCTTATAAAAAACCGAACCGTCTTTACGAACCCCTCTGGTTTCAACTTCAACTCTGCCCTCTTGCACCATCAGCCCATAGGCTGCAACCAGTTTTTTTAACTCATCGGGATATACGGTTTTTTCCCAGGACATCCCCATAATTTCTTCTGGGTGATAGCCTGTCATGTCAGCATAAGCTTTATTGACATAGAGGTAACGCCCTCGAGTGTCTATTTTGGAAATGCCGGACACCGCATTTTGCATCACCTCACTCATTTCTTTACGCTCTGCTTCTGCGTGTTTGCGATCGGTGATATCTTCTGAAAAACAAAGTAGGTACTGGGACTGATGCTGCTCGTCGTAAATGGGAATCTTCACAGTATGCAGCCAACGTTTGCCCAGACTATGACTGTCAATGAGTTCTTCAGCAATATCCTCAGTCTTACCTTTTTTAAAAGCTTCTCTATCCTTTTGGTCAAAAAAGATAGCCTGTTCTATTGGGAAAAAATCATAGCCACTCTTGCCGATCGCTTGTTCGGCTGAAATGCCAAATAACCGTTCGCTGGTTTTATTCCAAAACTGAAATACGCCAAATTGTTTAGGCTCTGCGTCCTTAACAAAAATTGCTATCGGTAGATGATCCAGCAGTGCTTGTAAGAAATTGCGAGTTTTTTGGATTTCTAGCTCTACTTTTTTGTGCTTGCTAATATCAATAAACGTAACTATAACTTGTGTCCTTTGACAGTTGTGATCGAACTCCGGGTAGGCATTAACTAATACCCACACACAACTATCAATTTCTTTTTTAATTCCTAAAACATAATTTTTGAGGGGACTTCCAGTGGATAAAACCTGATTTACCGGATATTCCTCTAGCGGTATAACGCTGCCATCTTCCCGCACAAAATGCCAGGCCGGAGATATGGCAGTTTTTCCCAGCATTTGATCCATTGAAAGCCCTAATAATTCACCGGCCGTTTCATTACATAATTGAATGCTGGTATCTGTCCCATGAATCACAAAACCCGCATTTAAGTTATCGATCAATTGCCGATATCTGGCTTCGCTGACCTGTAAAGCAAATTCAGCTTGCTTGCGCTCGGTAATGTCGGTGTGAGAGCCAGCCATCCGAATTACGTTACCTGCATCATCCCAAAGCGCCTGACCGCGATCCAAAATCCATTTGTAGGAACCATCTTTGCAGCGAATACGATGTTCTGTGAGATAGAAAGGGGTTTTCTTGGCAAAATGGTCTTGAACGGCTTGCATCACCCACGCCAAATCATCGGGATGTACCCGATTTCTCCATTCATCTACAGTGTTTTGAATTTCCTTCTCTTCATAGCCAAGGATTTCCTTCGAGCGACTAGAGAAGAAGACTTCGTTGGTTTGAACATTCCAATCCCAAATGCCATCATTATTCCCGCGTACAGACAGTTCCCAGCGTTCTTCACTTTCACGTAGTGCTGCTTCGGCTTGTTTGCGGTCAGCAATATTCCGGGCAATCTTCGAGACTCCAATTATATTCCCTGTTTCGTCTTTAATGGGGGAGACACTCATCGATACATCGATTAATGTTCCATCTTTCCTCAGCCTTTTTGTATCGTAGTGTTCGATGCGTTCTCCTCGCTGGATTTTGGTGAGAATTTCGTTTACCTCATCTCGATAGTCTGCGGGAATCAGTTTTCTCCCTGATTGCCCTACTATTTCGGCCGCTGTATAGCCAAAAATTGTTTCGGCTCCTACATTCCAATTTGTAACTACACCCTCTAAATCTTTACTGAGAATGGCATCTTCCGAAGATTCAACGATCGCAGCTAGTCGAGCGATCGCCATTTCTGCCTGTTGTCGCTGGTAAATTTCCCATTGCAACTGGCGATTGGCTTTTGTGAATTTATCGACTTTGCAATAACTAACTTGTGCGAGATACACGACCACCATCAGCAGCCAAACTAAAATCAAGCCACCAATTAACACAACTATTGGTAAATAAAAATTTTCCTTTTTTACTAAATATGAAGTGGGATAAACATCTATTTGCCACTCTGCACTATAGGCTCTTATTACAACTGTTTTATGCTGTGAATAGTGAGATGAAAGCTCTTGACCGTAGATCAAATTCGTGCCATCATATATAGCCACCTTGTACCCAGGTGGCACTTTTAAAATACTGTCAAATAGAGTTTTAAACTGAAAAACTCCGACAATAAACCCATCAAACCGCTCCCCTACAAATAAAGGAAAACTTGCTAGAAATCCTTGACCCCCTTGAACGAGTGAAATGTTGCGGGTTAACATAGGTTGACGCAAATCACGAGCCACTTGCAAAGTAATTCTGCGACGCAGTTCCAGATTAAGATCTAGGTTTTGCGCTGCCTCATTCCCAGCCAGTGGCACAACCGATCGCACTTTAAATGAGCGATCGACTAATTCGATCGCCTGATAACCGTAGAAATCCTTTACATAAGCCTCAGCATCGGCTTCCCAAAGAGCCTTTGGTGTACCGCCATTGGCTTCCCAGCGATTCGCCATTTGCCGAAGTGTCAACACCCGAATTGATAATCCTTCGTTCAGTTGTGACTGAATCGCATTGGCTTCCTGCTGAATTAACTGCTCGATGTGAATTTGTCCGTTGATGGTTAGCTGTTGCCACGTAAGTAAAACAGCAAGAGAAGCCAGCACACCAAGCAAAAGAGGTAGAAATCTTTTAAATGGTGTTTGGCATAAGGTTCTAATCAGGTTGAGTCGAGTAATTACCATAAATTCAGCGATCTATTAATAGAGCAGCCTACAATTTGTTGGGCGAGATTTTGGTAATTTAATTATGCAACAGAGCAAAGAGTTGAGCGTGACAACCCGTTAGCGGTAGGACAATCTTTAAACTTTATAACCCCTAAATAGAAATGTTAAATTGCACCGATAAAGAATGTTGTTTTTTAAACCCTAGCTATCTAACTAAATTTAGAGAGAGCGATGAGCCACATCTGTTCAGATTGTAAAGAGGTATTGTTTGCCAAAATTGGCGACAAAACCAATAGATTTGATGTTGGCGAACTTGACGGAGCATTTGATTCGAGCAGCAGTGGCAGTGTGTCATAAAGATTTATTTTGTAACTCAGAGGTATTTCACTCTTGTTGCAAAGTGCTGTAAGCTCGCTTGAAGCACCAATAACATGACCCTAGAGAAAAAAATAAAGATGGGGTAAAGAATACAACTGCTTAAGGAAAAGATACAAGTTTAAACATTTTGTAATAAAATTAAGAGCGCAAAGAATGTTTATCCCACAATACGCACATTGTTACACACCTTGTAATGTCACATCTGTTTTTTGAGAATTCTACATTATTATTCAGAGGCAATTTATGAATGTATCACGGGCCGAAAGTCGGGTGTAAAAGATGCGGTATCCGGAACAATCGATGCCTTCACCAGCGACGGGATGCTGTTAGTCCCAGAAGCGCTGAGACATGGTGTAACTCAAAGCCAATATTCTCTTATACCGCCGTAGCCTTTAACCTGCATTTCCTACGGCATAATCTTGCCAGCAAGCGACACTGAATGGAAAGAAACAGTCAATAATTTTATTCGCAATCAAAGTTCGACGAACCTGTTGGAAAAAGTGATCGGGCGCAATTCTCCTTTCCTACCAATGAGTGTCGCCGATCAAGATAAATGTATTTAATCCCCAATCGGCTAAGGTGCTTCGCGCGCACCCGATGGATAGGGTAATACTAAATCCGCGTTAAAAACCCCTTGCTCCGGCTGGACGATTGAAATCGCTCAAGAGTCAAACTTTCGTCCTCGCTGAGAGCGACTAAGAAACAAAGGGGTATTTAAGCCGGATTTCATATAAGCTGCGGATATTAAGTGTGATCACCACTGCAACCAGTAGCGTCAATAGGCTCTAAACTGGATTCAGGAAGGCGCGCAGCACAGGTTTAGGAGGGTCATCAGTGACAGAAAAAAATTATCAATCGTCTTCTCTACCAACCTACGCGCGAAAGGAACTGCGGGAATTAGTTCGATCGCAGTTAAGGGCCCTGTTGGAAGAAGGAGACTTTAAAGGAGCAAAAGCGATTTTGCACCCGGTGCAGGAAGCAGACATAGCTGAAGCTATCGAAGGTCTGCCAGAAACCATGCAAGTAATAGCTTTTCGTTTGCTTTCCAAAGACGAAGCGATCGCAGTTTACGAATATCTCGACTCCAGCGTTCAGCAGTCCCTCTGCGAAAAATTCAAACGCCAAGAAGTCATTGATATTGTAGACAAAATGTCCCCGGACGATCGAGCTAAACTGTTTGACGAACTGCCGGCAATATTAGTCCGTCGCCTGTTGGGTGAATTGAGCCCGACGGAACGCGAAGCTACGGCTCAACTTTTGGGTTACGAAGCCAGTACCGCCGGTCGGATCATGACCCCGGAATATATTTCTATGAAAGAAAGCTTTACCGTCGCCCAAGCTTTAGACCGAATTCGCTCTTTGGCTAGAACTACCGAAACAATTTATTCTCTTTACGTCACCGACGCCGGACGCAGCTTGACCGGTATTTTATCCCTGCGGGATTTAGTCACTTCCCCCCTCGACAAAACTGTCGGCGAAATTATGACCCGCGACGTAGTTTCTGTTCAAACAGGAACGGATCAAGAAGAAGTAGCTAGGCTGATCCAGCGTTACGATTTTTTAGCTGTGCCCGTTGTAGACCGCGAACAGCGGCTGGTCGGGATCATTACAGTTGACGACGCGATCGACATCTTAGAACAAGAAGCAGCCAAAGATATTTATACCTTGGGCGGCGTCCAGTCCGGCGGCGACAATTATTTTCAGACCGATTTAATCACCGTTGCCCGGAAAAGAGTCGTGTGGCTGTTTGTTCTGCTTTTAACTAATACTGTCACCGGCGCAATTATTAGAGCTCAAGAAGATATTTTGAACCAAGTAGTCGCCTTAGCAGCCTTTATTCCCCTGCTGACTGGCACTGGAGGCAATGTCGGAGCTCAGTCCTCAACTGTTGTAATTCGCGGTTTGAACACTGATGAAATTACAGCAATGGGCCCGTTTCAAGTAATTATTCGGGAGGGGATGGCGGGAGCGCTGCTAGGAGCTATATTGGGGACTGTAGCGACGGGCTGGGCTTATACTCTGCAAGGGAGTTTAGAAGTGGCACTCGCGGTGGGAGTGAGTTTGTTTGCGATCGCAATTTTAGCTTCTATTGCCGGTTCAGCTCTGCCGTTTCTATTTCGTTCTTTGGGTTTAGACCCCGCTTTAATGTCTGCTCCTTTTATTACCACCGCAGTTGATGTCCTCGGGGTCTTGATTTATTTCACTTTAGCTCGACAAATTTTGCAGCTTTAATATATTTAAGTAGATTGGCATCAATAAAAAAACCATAGTAATTTTAAATTCGGTGATGTACAGCCTCCCAATGACTGATGACCAATGACCAATGCCCAATTCCCAATTCCCAATTCCCAATTAAGCTATGTCATCATCCAATTCACCAACGAAAATCCAAAATCCCACGTCCAGCAATTTGTTAGAAACTGCTGAATTGGTTTTTCTTGCTGCCTCTGCTGTGGGATTGGCTGCTAGTTTGGTTTGGGGGCAGAGCGTTTATGCTCAAGTGCCTGTGGTGATTTCGTTGGTGTTGAATTTTGTGAACCGGCAGAAGCTGCACAGGCAAGTTAAAGCAAGTACGGCGGCTACGTTCGATCGGGTAAATCAACAAGCAGCTACTACCGATCGCGCGATCGAGCAATTGCAACTTGCTGTAAATGCTTTAGACGAAGCTCTTGCTCAAACATCTCGCGAAAATCTCAATGTTGGGCCTGGAGAAAACGTACACTCTCTAATTTCAGCAATTGAGAACCTGCGCCAGCGACTAATAATTTTAGAAAAAACTATTAAAATGATTCAAAGCGAGATCGAACTCACCAGCCGCCAATTCAAACAGCGACCAGAGTTGCAACAAGTCGAAACTTTGACAACAATAATTCTGGACTTGCAGCAGTTTATCAACGAACTGCCACAGTGGGGCAATTTGCAGCAGCGACAGCTAACAGAACTTCAGCAAAAAGTAGACAATGCTTTGGCTCAGCTATCTGAAGAAATTGCTGTGATTCCCAACCGCGTGCAGGAGGCGGTAGCCCATCGGGGTGGGGAAATTAGCCCACAGTTGGGTTCTGGTTTGAATGGCGAGCAAAAGAATGGTTATCGGCCTAAAACCCCGAATGAGAAAATTCGCCAGAAATATCCCAGAGCTTATGTCAAGTGGAGTCAGGATGAAGACGAAAATTTGAAGAAAGAATATGCTAGCGGTCAACAAATGGACGAATTAGCTCAGAGATTTCAGCGACAGCCTAGTGCCATTCGTTCGCGCTTACAAAAATTAGGATTAATCGAATAATGGTAATTGGTAATTTGTAATTTGTAACCACAGAAAACAGTCAACAGTCAACAGTCAACTGACAACTGACAAATAACAAAGCGATCGCCCTTTTTTTTCAAAAGAGCGATCGCTTTGTTTCTGTATTCAGTACCTGCTGCCAACAGCAGACCACTAACATCACATCTCAAGGCTTTTTAGCCTTGGTCTACCTCATTTTAGAAATCTTGGGGTAACAAAGAACTTAAACGCTCCAACAAAGGATCGGAATTCCGAGGAGGAGCAACCTCAGCGTCAGACACTACATTATCATCCGCCACAGACTCAGACTCAATCGGGCCAGGCTCTACTACTTTTGAAACTTGGGCAAAAGAAACTTGAGCAAACTTACTGTTAACACTCCCCTGCAACTGATCCAACTGTGCGCCCAGTTGACTCAGGTGATGTTCCAGTCCCTCCAAACGGCTTAATTCCTCTGCCGAAACATTGTGCTCAAACTCAGCAAATTTGACCACAAGTTCAGCAATACGCTGTTCCAACCGCTGAAAGCTCTGTGTAGAGCTAGTAGACTCAGATACAGACAAAAACTGCCACAAAGCTTGCTTGCAGAGATTGCTGAAAGTCTGATACTTCGTGAAAGCCAACTCTTTTTCAATAGCGGCCAGCAAAGTTTGATCCGCAGCATCTTCCGTAAACGCCACCGAGAAATTCGCCTTATTTTTTGCCCACAGTGCCATAGGGTTCAAGCCTTAATGCGTTACTTTATCGTGGCTAGCTGAGCCTCAGCATAAATAAACTGTCCCAAAGCATTAGCTTTCCGAGAAGGCTGAGCCAAGTGAGCCTTAAGATTGGCGTCTTTAAGCAAAGGTTGCAACACCTCCCAGAAAAACTCGCCGCCACCGCCAGTCAGAACCACATCCGTCACCCGTTCCGGCAGCCACTGCACCAAACGTTCGGACAGTTCATTAGCGAAAGCCTCCCGCAAATCCTTAATAATCGGATCTAAATTAGTCGGCTTAGTCGCTCCTCTGGGACGGTAAAAACGCTGGCCCTCGGGTTTATTCACTGCTTCCAGTAAAGACAGAGATTGAGGGTCTGCTCCCGGAATCTTTGAGGCAACTTGTTCGTAGAACTTGTTCATTGCGAAGGAATCGCTCTTAGAAGCCGCCCGGGCGAACCGGAAACGATCGACCATTAACAAATCGGTAGTTTGGTGTCCGATATCAACAACAGCCACCGACAGTTCCGGCAATTCCGGCGTAAACTCCTTGTTATCTTGAGCCTCGCACCAAATCAGGCTGCCGAACCCTTCCGGCATCACCCAAACGTGACTGATGTTAATATCCACACGCTCGCCCCGGTACACCACAACGTGGGGAGAGCGCAGTTGGCTGATAATCTCTTCCTTTTCCTTCTCAAACTGATCCTGCGAATAAAACGGCAAACCTAGCACAACTGCTATTTCGCCCTTCATCTGGAAATATCCTGCACAGGAAAAGACCTTAACCAAAGCATCTACTACTTTCGACTGGTCAGCGCCACCGAGATTAGCGCCAAAATCTGCTGCCAATTGACCTATAGCGTAACCCCTGCCCTGGTACTCCAGCCACATATCCAACAGAGGGTCTGTTGCTTTGGACTCAAAGCTGCCACCCCGCACCTTTTCCACGGGCATAGTAGCCACGTTGGCAGGGATGAAAACAACGCTACTCGGGTTGCGACTCACGCAAGCTTTAGTTGCCGTCCGACCCAAATCAGCACTAATAATCGATTTGTTAGAAGCGACTTTAGTCTGCTGGGTCAGCATAGCCGAATTAGGAACAAGCTGTCTAGTTGTCATTGAAATGTGTTACCTCACTGAGCCTCACCATTATCATGCCTTATCCCTTGACACTGCCACGCTTAAAGACAGTGGGTGAAAGCGGCGATTCTTCTAACTCTACCTAGATCGGTATCGAAATCAGCACCAAACATTATATTCGGGACGATCGCCCTTAATTGATTTTAGATTTTAGATTTTAGATTTTAGATTTTAGAGGCGACAACAGGGGCCGCGGTCCGGGGGCTTGTACCCTGGATGGTTTCGGTCGAGGAGTATTCTCGATCGATCGCGGCAATACGGCCTGTTGCCTGAGAGTGCATTGTTAAGTTAAATTTAGTTAAGATTCTGAGTGTAAACTTTTGTCGCACTTCTCCCACACCGCGATCTTACCCGATCTGTCCCCAATTCAAGGCATCCTCATTTATGAAAATTTCTTGGCGAACTATACTACTTTGGACTTTACCCGCCTTAGTCATCGGCTTTTTCTTGTGGCAGGGGGCCTTTGCCCCATCCCCCGCAGAAATGAGCAAGAACACCGCCAGCACCCGCCTGAGCTACGGTCGATTCTTAGATTACTTAAACGCCGGTCGAGTGACCAGCGTTGACCTTTACGACGGAGGTCGGACGGCTATTGTCCTAGCAGTCGATCCCGAACTGGACAATCACGAGCAGCGGTGGCGGGTAGACTTGCCCTCAAATGCCCCGGAACTGGTTTCTAGGCTCAGAGACTCCAAAATCAGCTTCGACACTCACCCACTACGCAACGACGGTGCTGTCTGGGGACTTTTAGGCAATCTAGTGTTTCCCCTCTTGTTAGTAGGAGGGCTGTTTTTCCTCTTCCGCCGCGGTGGCAACGTTCCCGGCGGCCCGGGCCAAGCCATGAACTTTGGCAAATCCAAAGCTCGCTTTCAAATGGAAGCTAAAACAGGCGTACTGTTCGACGACGTAGCAGGCGTTGAGGAAGCCAAAGAAGAACTACAAGAAGTAGTGACATTCCTCAAAAAACCCGAACGCTTCACCGCAGTCGGGGCGAAGATTCCCAAAGGCGTGCTGCTAGTTGGCCCTCCCGGAACCGGTAAAACCCTGCTGGCAAAAGCGATCTCAGGCGAAGCTGGCGTGCCTTTCTTCAGCATATCGGGTTCGGAATTTGTCGAAATGTTCGTCGGTGTCGGCGCTTCCCGCGTCCGCGACTTGTTCAAGAAAGCTAAAGAAAATGCTCCTTGCATCATCTTTATCGATGAAATCGATGCAGTGGGCCGCCAGCGTGGCGCCGGTATCGGTGGCGGTAACGACGAACGGGAACAAACCCTCAACCAGTTGCTGACCGAAATGGACGGTTTTGAGGGCAATACTGGGATTATCATCATTGCTGCCACGAACCGCCCCGACGTGCTCGACTCAGCGTTGCTGCGTCCGGGACGTTTTGACCGCCAAGTTAGCGTAGATACGCCGGATATCAAGGGCAGGTTGGAAATTTTGGAAGTGCACGCGCGCAACAAGAAGCTGTCTGCAGAGATTTCTTTGGACGCCATCGCCCGTCGTACTCCTGGTTTTACCGGCGCTGATTTGGCTAACTTGCTCAACGAAGCGGCTATTTTAACCGCCCGCCGCCGCAAAGAAGCGATTACGATGCTCGAAGTTGACGATGCAGTCGATCGCGTGGTAGCAGGTATGGAAGGCACTCCTTTGGTGGACAGCAAGAGCAAGCGCTTGATTGCTTACCACGAAATCGGCCACGCGATCGTCGGTACAATCATTCAAGCCCACGATCCAGTTCAAAAAGTTACCTTAGTTCCTCGCGGACAGGCCCGCGGCTTGACTTGGTTCATGCCCAGCGAAGACCAAGGTTTGATTTCTCGATCGCAAATTTTAGCTCGGATTAGCGGTGCTTTGGGTGGCCGCGCAGCCGAAGAAGTAGTTTTCGGCGATGCCGAAGTAACCACCGGTGCCGGCAACGACTTGCAGCAAGTCAGCGGTATGGCGCGCCAAATGGTGACTCGCTATGGGATGTCTACCTTGGGCCCGATCGCCCTGGAAGCTCAGCAAAGCGAAATTTTCCTCGGCCGCGACTACACAGCGCGATCGGAATATTCCGAAGAAATAGCCTCTCGGATTGACGGACAAGTTCGATCGATTGTCGATCACTGCTACGAGGACGCGCGCCGAATTATTCGCGAAAATCGCACCGTGATCGATCGCTTAGTCGATTTGTTGATCGAAAAAGAAACCATCGACGGCGAAGAGTTGCGCCTAATCGTCTCTGAATACACTTTTGTTCCTGAAAAAGAACAATACGTTCCTCAGCTTTAAGACTTGTTTAAAAAGTAGGGACACGGTACTGCCGTGTCTTTAAAAAGTAGGGACGCAACACTATTGCCACGTCCCTACTTTTTTATTAAACTGTCAATAATATTAAACCGCCCCTAAACGCCAATTAACGCAGATGAATACTACATTGGCCCTACATACTAAGAATTCGCCATTTTTTTTATTAATAGCAGCTTTTATTTGTGTTGGTGTCAATACTTTGAGCGCCCGCGCCGAAAAATTAAGATGTTTTGTAGATATTTGCATCGACTCCAGCAGCGTTGAATTAAGCAAATCCGAGATGCCCGGTGCTCCCTCTTATCCAGTCAGAACTATTTTAGTAACTCAACAGTTTAGTAACGATAAATTGTTGGCGCAAATGGAAGTTGACTGCAAGCAACGACAGTTGAGAACTGTCAGAGTTAGCCAAGATGGCGAAAATTGGTCGAATTTCGATCCGAGATGGACTTTAGTCGATGGCAACTCATCTTTGTCTCGGCTAGTTGACTATACTTGTAAATTGGCGATCGCAGAACAAGAGAATAAATAAGTAGACCAAGAAAAAAAACAGATCGCCTATATCTTCAACCCTTGCCCCTGGCGGGTGCAAGTTTGACAGCGCTTGAAACCGCCGAGTGTTAATATTACACTCAATCTAAAATCTAAAATCTAAAATCTAAAATCGGATGACAAACCCCACCGAATACCGACAAAGACGCGAACAGTTAATGGCAAAAATTGGCAGCGGGACGGCGATATTTCGCAGCGCGCCCGCAGCCGTCATGCACAACGATGTAGAATACGCATACAGACAAGATAGCGATTTTTTCTACTTGACCGGTTTCAACGAAGCTGCGGCGGTAGCAGTGCTCGCACCGCACCACGAAGAACACAAATTTGTTTTGTTTGTGCAGCCAAAAGACTTGGAAAAAGAAACTTGGCACGGTTATCGCGCCGGAGTAGAAGGCGCTAAGGAATTGTACGGCGCGGATGAAGCTTTCCCGATTAATGAACTTGCCGAAAAACTGCCGAAATATTTAGAAAAAGCCGATCGCATATACTATCACTTCGGGCGCGATCGTACTTTCGACCAAACAGTCCTCCATCACTGGCAGCGCTTGATGGCAACCTATCCGAAACGCGGCACAGGCCCGACAGCAATCGAAGATTCCAACATTATTTTACACCCGATGCGGCTGGTGAAAAGCGAAACAGAATTAGCATTAATGCGAAAAGCTGCTAATATCTCAGTTGCAGCGCACAACCGCGCCCAAGAATTCGCTAAACCGGGCAGATACGAATATGAAATTCAAGCTGAAATAGAACATACTTTTGGCTTAAATGGCTGCACTCCCGCTTACCCTTCAATTGTTGCATCCGGTTACAATTCTTGCGTCCTACACTACATCGAAAACAACCGACAAATGCAGGAAAACGATTTGTTGCTAATAGATGCCGGTTGTGCTTGCGACTACTACAACGCTGATATTACTCGCACGTTTCCTGTTAGTGGCAAATTTACAGCCGAACAACAGATAATTTATGACTTAGTTTTGCAAGCACAATTGCAGGCAATTAGTCAAGTATATCCGGGAAATCCTTACAGCAAAATTCATGAAACAGCAGTGCGCGTTTTGGTGGAAGGTTTAATGGATTTAAAACTTTTGGTGGGGGACATTGAAGAGATAATTAAAGAAGAGAAATACAAGCCATTTTATATGCACCGCACTGGTCATTGGCTGGGATTGGACGTGCACGATGTCGGCGTTTATCAGTACGGCGACAATCCCCAAGTTTTGCAGGCCGGACAAGTGCTGACGGTGGAACCAGGGATTTATATTTCTCCTTATATTAAACCCGTGGAAGGACAGCCGGAGGTTCCTGAAAAATGGCGCGGTATTGGCGTGAGAATTGAAGATGATGTTTTGGTGACATTGGAAAGTCATGAAGTCTTGACGGCGGGAGTTTTTAAATAAAGGAAAAGTACAAGGCTTTCGGCCGAAGTCAAGAAAGATTGACTAATTAAGTTAGCAGTGAAGGCTTGAGCTTTGTTAGTATTGGCTTGAAAAAGCTCAAGTCCGCAACTGCCAAACAAAGAGCGCTTATGTGTATTGATCCTACCAAGATCGATCGACCTCTGGAAACCTGCGAAGCATTAGTAGCAGAGCAAAAAGCAAAAGTTCGGCAACTCGAAGAGCATTTGCACCAGCAGAGAGAATTGTGCCAGAAATTAGAAGCACAACTCAAAGCAGTCGAAAATGCTGGCTTTTCGGGTTCGGCAACTGAATTTGATATCACCGAGGACGATCGGATTCAGTTAATCGCATCTCTGGAAAAAAGCCAGGAAATGTACCGAACTCTCATCAAACATTATCCGAATGGTTCGGTGTTTTTGTTCGATCGCGATTTGCGCTATACTCTGGTTGACGGCCAAGGTTTGGCAGTAGTTGGTTTGTCCAAAGAACTGTTGGAAGGCAAAACATTGTGGGAAGTATCGCCACCTGAAGATTTGCCACTTTTTGAGACTACATATCGCGCGGCTTTGGCAGGAAAAGAGAATACTTTTGAATATAAATACCGCGATCGCGTTTATTCAACAACAATTGCTCCAGTCAAAAACGACCGGGAAGAAATTTTTGCGGGCATGGTCGTTACTCAAGATATTACTGAAAAAAAACAGGCAGAAATAGCGCTGGAAGAAATCACAAATCAGCTAGAAATTAAATATCAAAAGCGCACTGAAGACTTGAAAACAGCCAACGATCAATTGCAGGAAGAAATTCTCTCTCGCTGGCGCGCCGAAAAAGCTCTGCGGGAAAGCCAGGAACAGCTAGAATTGTTTTTCTCTCAATCTTTAGATGGTTTTTTCTTTATGATGCTGGACGAACCAGTGCACTGGGACGATACAGTTGACAAAGAAAAAGTCTTGGATTACGTATTTGCTAACGGGCGGGTAACGAAGGCAAATGATGCTTTGATAGCTCAATACGGAGGTATTAGGGAACAGTTTATTGGCCGCACGCTTGACTCTTTATTCTCCCACAACTTTACTGGCTGCAGAGAGATAATCAAGCAATTTTTTGATGAAGGCAGAATTCATATCGAAAATGACAATCGCAAGTTTGACGGGGATCTAATTTGGGTGGAAGGCGACTATATTTGCATTTACGATTCCCACGGCAGAATCGTGGGCTATTTTGGCGTGCAGCGCGATATTAGCGATCGCAAAAAAGCAGAAGCAACCCTCAGAGATAGCGAAGAACGCTTTCGGGCAACCGTCGAACAAGCGGCAGTCGGCATTACCCACCCTGACCAAACAGGCCGCTATTTGCGAGTCAATCAAAAATTCTGCGAGATAGTGGGATATAGTGCGAGCGAACTGCTGTCGCGAACTTGGATGGACGTTACTTACCCAGAAGATATAGATGCAGATTTAGAACACAATAAGCAATTATTTGCCGGGGAAATTGACAGTTTTAAAATGGAAAAACGCTTGCTGCACAAAGACGGCACTGTAGTTTGGGTAAATATTACAGTATCGCTAATCAAAGAACCCCTGAGCGGGGCAATTTACAATGTAGTAGTGACAGAAGATATTAGCGATCGCAAAAAAACAGAAGCAGCGCTGAAAGAAAGCGAAGAAAGGTTCCGACAGCTAGCAGAAAACATTGAAAGCGTGTTTTGGATGGTAGGCATTCAACCCCAGGAAATTATTTATATCAGTCCGGGTTACGAAAAGATTTGGGGCAGAAGCTGCGCTGATTTGTATGCTAACGGGCGCTTTTTTGCAGATTCCCTCTATCCAGAAGATCGCGAGCGGGTTATTGCTAATTTAACTAGAAAAATCGAGTATGAAGACGAGATAGAATATCGCATTGTCAGGCCGGACGGCAAAATTCGCTGGATTCGCGATCGGGCTTTTCCGATTATAAATCAATCTGGTAAAGTTTACCGCATCGTGGGCATTGCAGTAGATATTACCGCACGCAAACACGCAGAAAAAACCATCCAGGAAAATGAAGAACGCTTCCGCCAGTTAGCCGAAAATATCCAAGATTCCTTCTGGCTAATGTCTGCTGAATTCACAGATTTATTGTATCTGAGTCCAGCTTACGAACAAATTTGGGGGCGCAGTCGCGAAGAATTGTATGCTGATCCCTTAAAAATGATGGAGTGGGTGCATCCAGAAGATAAACGCCTGTTGGAAGAGGCAATGGGGCGAGTGTTGCAGGGCGAGTCCACCAATACCGAATATCGGATTTTTCTGCCAGACGGCACAATTCGCTGGGTGTGCGATCGAGCTTTTCCCATTTACGACGAATCGAGCAAAATTTACCGCATCGCGGGTATTGCCGAAGATATCAGCGATCGCAAATTTAGCGAAGCCCGCATTCAAGCAGCACTCCGCGAAAAAGAAGTATTGCTCAAAGAAATTCACCACCGAGTCAAAAATAATATGCAGGTAATTTCCAGCCTGCTGCAACTTCAAGCTCAATATATTGAAGACGAAGCGACGCTAACTTTATTTGAAGAAAGCCAGACTCGCATCCATTCAATGGCTCTGATTCACGAGCAACTTTATCAATCCGAAAATCTCGATCACATCGCCCTGTCTCCCTACGTCGAAAACTTGGTTGCTAATTTGTATCAATCTTTTGGTTGCGGCAACACTTCAATCAAATTTAATCTCACAATTGACCCCATTTCTTTAAACATAGAAACAGCAATTCCGTGCGGTTTAATTATTAACGAACTGGTTTCTAACTCTTTAAAATATGCCTTTGGCTCTAATTTAGATGGTGAAATAACTATTGACTTTCATGAAATAAATTACCACCAATTTCATTTAACTATTCAAGATAACGGTTGCGGATTTCCGGCGGATTTTGACGTGGAAAATACTGAAACATTAGGGTTGCGATTAGTGAAAATGTTGGCTTCCCAATTAGAGGCGACTATTGCCATTGACAGTCAGCGTGGAACCTGCTACACTCTAATTTTCCAAGAGTTAAATTATCGGCAGCGTATTTAACGAAAAATGAACCCTATACAAATTTTGGTTGTAGAAGACGAAGTTATTGTAGCTCAAGACATAGCAGGTCGATTAAAAAAACTGGGATATGCAGTAACAGCTACAGTTTCTTCAGGAGAAGAAGCAATTCAAAAAGCGATAGAAAACCCGCCCGACTTAGTGTTGATGGATATCGTGCTTAAAGGTGACATGGACGGGGTAACAGCAGCCGAGAAAATCCGAACTAATAGGAATGTGCCGACAGTATTTTTAACAGCTTATGCCGACGATCAAACGCTGCAAAGAGCGAAACTTACAGACCCATTCGGTTATATTATCAAACCATTTCAACAAAATGATTTGCGGGTGGCGATCGAGATTGCCATGCACAGACACGAAATCGAAACCAAGATGCGAGAATCTCTCAAAGCAGCAGAAGCAGTCAGAGAGTCGGTGGAAGAAAAATCGTACCGCCAAAACCAGTATATTTCCATGGCCGCTCACGAATTGCGCAACCCGCTCAACGCGATTTTAATCTCTGCGGAACTTCTCGAGCGAACTCGCAGCAGTGACGAATCCCAAGTTAGAACCCTGCGACTGGTGCACTCAGCTACCCAAAAGATGAACCAGCTAATCGACGATATGCTGTTCATGGGTCGAGCAGAATCAGGCCAACTCAAATGCAATCCATTACCGATAAATTTAGTCGAATTTTGTCAAGACTTGCTCGCTCAATTGCAGTTAGGAAATGAAGCCAAACACAAACTAACATTAATCCCGTCCGATGTTACCAGCGCGATGTTAGATCAACAATTGCTGCACGGCATTATTTCTAACTTAATCGTCAACGCCATCAAATATTCCCCAAACGGCGGGCAAGTCACGTTGGAATTGGAATGCCGTCTAGCAGGCGAGGGAGACAAAGAACCTATTTTCTGCTTGTCTCCTCAGTGTTTGTTTCCAAATTCCCAATTTACAAATATTAGCTCTCCCTTACTAATTATGCGTATCCGAGACGAAGGTATCGGCATCCCAGAAACTGAAGTAGGGAAAATATTTGAAATGTTTTACCGCTGCAAAAATACGGGAAAGATTAAAGGTAATGGTTTGGGATTAACCATTGTTAAAAAAGCTGTGGAATTGCAAGGAGGGGCGATCGCCTGCGAAAGCAAAATGGGCGTGGGTACAACCTTCACAGTCGCCCTTCCTTACGTCGCACTTTCCTGTAAGACTCCACGATCAACAACTTAAATACCACTACAAACATTAATCAAAGTGTGGCAAAATCCACTCCACCGCCACCGCTAAATTTGCTGCAATAAAATCTGGTTTAGTATGGTGCTGATACTCCCCACTCAACACGCTTTCTCCGTAACCAGTCTGCACCAAAATACCAGTACATCCGGCATTGTGAGCCATATCAACATCAGTCGCTTTATCCCCCACCATAAAACTATTTCGCAAATCTAAATCCTGTTCCCAAGCGGCCGCTACCAACATCCCCGTATTTGGTTTTCGCCACGTTGTATACCGCGTAAATTCTGGGTTGGTTCCGCCTTCTGCTGCGCTTAAATAAGGACAATAATAAAGAGCATCTAACTTTGCTCCGGCTTCATTTTCTAATAACTGACAAAGGCGTTTGTGCAAAGCTTCTACGTGGCTAACCGGGTAATAACCCCTCGCCGGGCCCGATTGATTGGAAACCAAACAGCAAAATATTTTTTTGTCATTTAAACGGCGTACAGCTTGGGCTACTCCGGGGATTAAATGCAAATCTTCAACTTTGTGGATGTAGCCCGCTTCGATATTGAGAACGCCATCTCTGTCAAGAAATACTGCTCGTTTCATTGTTGTATTGTTTTTGATATAATTCGGCGATTGAAATCGCGTCTACACAAACAAAGTCCGCCTGCGCGGAGTGAAGATAAGAAATGCAAATCTAGGTAAACTCATCATTCTAAAATAGATTGTTTTCCCAGCCATTCGCGGAAACTATCATGATACAAACTATAGCAAATTTCTCTTCCGGTTTCCTGCTTATTTAAGAACTCGATCCAATTGTCTAACGTTTTTTCTACATCGTATTCATCCTGATCAATTATATTGGATATCGCACTTACAGACAAACCTGTTGGGGGTTTTACCAAAACATTCAGCACAGCCAAGTCAACTGCCGATAAGCCATCACCTGTCATCCGCAGCCAGTGGTTTTGATAATACGCTGCTAAACCGGGAGGAAGTTCAGGGAAAAGTGAGGGCTCTCCCAGATTAGCATCGGGGCGTGAATTCTCGCCGATCGCCCTTAGCATCTGACTCAGATACATGAAATTGTTTTCGCTGACAGTGGCGAGTTGTTGGCAGAATTCGGGTTTAGTTAAATCCGGCGCGGTTGATAGGTATTGCTGAATGTAGTTCAGGGCATCTTCGCGATTTTGGGCGGGATAATCTCTTAAATCGAGAGTTTGAGAGGGGGTTTCAATTAACAAACCGGATTTCTCTCTCAAAAACGGGCGGCGGGCGAGGATAAAATAAGTACGATCGCCCAAATATCTCGGCAGATAAAACAGATTTGAGCTGGGAGGCTGACTCGTGCGGGCGATCGCGTCTACAGAATCAATGACTATTATCAACTTTGGGCGATGACGTGCCGTCTCGCAAGCTACGTTTAATTTATCGCTAATTTGCTGAAGCAACCAAGACAGAAACCAACTCCCATCCTGGGATTCGATATTTTGAAGTTGAGATTTGAGATTGAGGATTTCCGATGTTTCCCCATTGGCGGCAAGGTATTTGTCAATCAGTTGAGTGCAGACAGAAGCGAGAAAATCTTCAGCTCGATTTTTGCCTTCAACGGCAGCGTTGTAATAGATACTGCGAGGATGGGCCCTGACATATTGGGCGAGGATGGAACTTTTGCCGCAGCCGGGAGTGCCGACAATTGTGAAATAACCGCGGCTGTGGGAGTCCAGAAAGTCGGATATCGCAGAAAAAACAAATTTGCGCCCTGCAAAATTCTCGGTTTTTTCTAGCAGGAGTTGCTGAAATTCTGGTGGGTAAGAATCGGTAGAGATGGGAGTTGGCAGAGGTGAGGAATTCGTTAGTTCCTCCATCCCTTCTAGCCGCAGGAAATATACGCGGCCAGATTGGTCGCCTGCTACAATTGTGACTCCATCGGGGGCGATGGCGCAAGATGCGATCTGGCTTTCACCTGTGAAACTAGCAATGATATTTCCATTCGACAAATCCCAGACTTTGAGGGTGTTGTCCCACGAACCAGAAATCGCCCGCTTGCCATCAGCCGTGACGGCGACTGCTTTTACCGACTTGCTGTGACCATTGAGAGTAAACTGTTCCTTTCGAGTTGTTAAATCCCAGACTTTGAGGGTGTTGTCATCTGAACCAGAAATCGCCCGCTTGCCATCAGCAGTGACGGCTACTGCATTTACCGAACGGGTGTGACCATTGAGAGTAAACAGTTCCTTTCGAGTTGTTAAATCCCAGACTTTGATGGTTTTGTCAATTGAACCAGAAATCGCCCGCTTGCCATCAGCAGTGACGGCTACTGCATTTACCGAACTGGTGTGACCATTGAGAGTAAACTGTTCCTTTCGAGTTGTTAAATCCCAGACTTTGATGGTTTTGTCAATTGAACCAGAAATCGCCCGCTTGCCATCAGCAGTGACGGCTACTGCATTTACCCAGTCTGTGTGACCATTGAGAGTAAACTGTTCCTTTCGAGTTGTTAAATCCCAAACTTTGATGGTTTTGTCAATTGAACCAGAAATCGCCTGCTTGCCATCAGCAGTGACGGCTACTGCATTTACCGAACGGGTGTGACCATTGAGAGTAAACAGTTCCTTTCGAGTTGTTAAATCCCAGACTTTGATGGTTTTGTCAATTGAACCAGAAATCGCCCGCTTGGCATCAGCAGTGACGGCTACTGCATTTACCGAACTGGTGTGATTATTGAGAGTAAACTGTTCCTTTCGAGTTGTTAAATCCCAGACTTTGATGGTTTTGTCAATTGAACCAGAAATCACCCGCTTGCCATCAGCAGTGACGGCTACTGCATATACCGAACTGGTGTGACCATTGAGAGTAAACTGTTCCTTTCGAGTTGTTAAATCCCAAACTTTGATGGTTTTGTCAATTGAACCAGAAATCGCC
>NZ_JAUBSA010000038.1:32986-55309 GCF_036702115.1 Microcoleus sp. LAD1_D5
GGCTACTGCATTTACCGAACTGGTGTGACCATTGAGAGTAAACTGTTCCTTTCGAGTTGTTAAATCCCAGACTTTGAGGGTTTTATCATATGAACCAGAAATCGCCCGCTTGCCATCAGCAGTGACGGCTATTGCATTTACCGAACGGGTGTGACCATTGAGAGTAAACTGTTCCTTTCCAGTTGTTAAATCCCAGACTTTGATGGTTTTGTCATCTGAACCAGAAATCGCCCGCTTGCCATCAGCAGTGACGGCTACTGCATTTACCGAACTGCTGTGACCATTGAGAGTGCGCAGCAGTCCCCGGCCAGGGGGAGTTAAACAAGATGTCAAAGGACGCAACCAAGGTGCTGCTTTCCACTGCTTAGCTACCTCTGCCATTCCCTGAATAGCCGGAATGTTAAAGTGCAGCAAGCGCCCTAACAATTGCCCTGCGAGTTGCGTCTTATCTAGAGTCAAAATATCGGCTGAAATCCACAGTACCGCTTGAATCAAGTTCAGGGCTTTAACTTTTTCTGAGTTGTACTCGGGGTGACTTAATGCTTCTGAATCGTCAACCAAATCGAAATCATCAATAAGTGCCTGCAGTCCAAACTCAGGATGCTGAATCTTTGCCATCAGGAAGTTAAAATCTGTCAGTCTTTGATAATACTTTTCTAAATTCCCTAACTTGATATAATTTGGCAGTAAGCTGCCCAGATAAGCACGTTGATAGTAAAGTTTTTCGCCCGCGAACTTGTCAGCAAATTCTCCCATCTCACGCCATCCCCCGTTCTAAATACTCAACTATCCGTTGATTTACTTCCTTAAAAAGCTTCCGCTTTGAATCCATCTCCCGTTTGGCTTTCAGAAAGTCAAGGAAACTAGCATGATAGATGGTATAGCAGATTTCTCCTTCTACCTTCTGCTTTTTCAAATACTCAACCCACTCATCTTCTAAAACCTGTACCACATCGCATTCATCCACCTCGGCAATTCCAGCAATCATCTCGCAGGGAATCGGCGTTCCAATCTCTAACAAAATATACAAGACAATCTCCATCAATTGCCCAGGCTTAGCTTCCAGCCCCATCCGCACCCAGTGGTTTTGATAATACTCTTGCAGCCCGTCGGGCAATTGCATTAAACTCAAGTCATTGTAATCGCCCTTAGCAATTGCTGGCAAAACATAGCGCAAATACATAAAATTATTTTCGCTTTTGTTGGTCAACTGTTCGACAAAACTTGCATCGAGAATGCGCCGCTCTTGAATCCACTTTTTAAGTCCATTTTTATATTCATAATCGGCATTTATAACAAATAGAATATACTCTTTGATATCATCCTGATTATAATTAGCATACTTTTCATCTCTTAAATCTAACTCTGTTACCGGAACTCCCGGAGATACAGACAGCCGCTTTCTGCCGAGGCTATAGGGTCGCCTCGTCAGCAAGAAATAAACCCGATCTGGCAGAGTGGCCGGTAAATGTAAAAGATTTTCTCCCGCCTCTTGTTCGACTTCATCCAGTGCATCAATCGCAATTACCAAACGTTCGCCCAAAGTGAGTTTTCCCGCCACGTTTGCCAGTAAAGTTGGTAAATCGGCATCTTCTGAATTTGGCAATGGATATCGGTCAATTAATTGCTGGCGAATGCTCTTCAAAAACAATTCTGGTCGGTTGCGGCGTTCGACGAAAATATTGAAATAGCAGGGAGATTTATGTTCGGAGACGTATTTGGCAACGATCGAACTTTTGCCCATTCCCGCATCCCCGATAATTGTAAAATAACCGTGAGGATTTTCGGTGATAAATTGCTGAAAAGCATCAAAAACAAATTGGCGGCCGCAAAATGTCTTAATTTTTTCTGCTATGAGTGATTCAAACTCTGGTGGTAACGAATTTTGAGCGTACCAATCTTTTGGGTCAACAATATCTGTTGGTTCTATTCCTAAAACTTTAGCTATCTTAGTAACTTGCCATCTGTTTACTCTCTGAAAACGGAGTAAGCGCTTAATTGTGGCAATGGAAACCTCAGCTTCTATCGCTAGTTTTTCTATCGTAAGTCCAGCTTTTTTGTATGATTCTCTGACTTTGATTTTTCCAGTTGCACTGGATTGAACTGTATTGGATAGGTGCATAGTAGGTTTTTAGATATGGTTGTTAGTTTGTCGAATTTAATCAAATAGTTTATCTGTGCTTTAAGTCGATCTTAAATACTCATCTATTCTGTTCTTTATTGTTTGAAAGATAGGTCGGTTTGATTTCATAATATTTTGAGATTGTATAAATTCAATAAAGTTAGTATGGTAGATAGTATAGTAGTCTTTACCACATTTATTTTTTAGTCTCAAATACTTAAGCCAATCATGCAAAACACCTTCAATATAACATTCCTCTTCATCGGCAATTTCATGAAGTTTATCAATAGGAATCTGACAGCCATTTTTATAAACCAATATATACAATAGAATTTGCCTTGATTGATCTTCATAATTTTGCATTTCCATCGCCTCCCAATGAGTCTGATAATACCTGCTCAGTGCAGGCGTTAACTCATTAAAACTTGGCTCCTGATAAGATTCATTAAGAATATCTTCTATTAAATAATTGAGGCATCTAAAGTTATTTTCACTTTTTTTAGCTATTCTCTTAATAATGGTTTCTCTGCTGATATTGTGATTGTTCATCCAATGATTAATTTTCCTATTCAATTGATTTTCTTGAACATTAAGATATGACAACAGGTAATCATTCATATCTTTATAGTGAAATTCCATATGACGTTGGTCAGTCAAATTAAATTGATATACTGGAGTACCTAAGTCAGTAGTCAAATAATCTTTATTAAGATTGTAATAATTGGTCTTAAGATTAGAAGGTTGTCTTGTTAGGAAAAAATAAACTCCATCTGGCAGAGTTTTAGGTAAATATAAAATATTTTGTCCTCCTCCTGTGTATTGATTGACTTCATCAAGATCGTCAACAACAATTACTAATCGACCACTAAATTTATTATTGTTTGTAATTTTAGACAGCAAGGCAGGTAGATTATCTTCTTCTGAATTACCCAAATTATAACGCTTAATAAGTTGTCGGCGAATACAATTTAAAAATTGCTCTGGTTTGTTTTGATAATCCCTGGTGAAAAAGTAAGAAATCACCTCTGGATGGTCATAAACATACTTGGCAGCAAGAGAGGTTTTGCCCATTCCTGCATACCCTACCAAGACAAAGTAACCTTTTTCATTGGTGCTGATAAATTGCTCAAAAGCTTCAAAAACAAATCGGCGGCCACAAAAAGTCTTATTGTTATTTTTTATTAACGATTTAAATTCTTCTGGGTAGGGAGAGGAGTTAGAAGCTTGGGTAGCAACTACTGGTTGTGATGGTTGATAATACTTTTGTTTTAATTTAGTATGCAGAGTCCTCAACTTACCTGCACCTAGTTGGCTAGCAAGTTCAGGAAAACTATTTGAAAATTTCTTGTAAATCTCTCCCAATCGTTTTTTTACATTATCATCTGATGTGCTTAACTTCACTTGAAGCTTTGCCTGATTTAGCGGGGCTTTTTCAGGAGATAAGAGTGCTGATAATAATGTTTCTGTTTGTTCTGGAGATAACTCATGTATCCCAGATTCGCCTTTAAGAAATTCTTGCCAATCCATAGTTTAATTATACCTTGACTATACTTTGATTAGACCGACCTCTAATAGACCTAAGTTTATACCTCTGGTCAACTTCACTCAATTACAGTCATGCAATGATTTTATCAGAACACAAAAGCAATTATTGATAAACAACAGAGGTCAGTCAAATGAATTTTAACTTATTCGGCAACTCACACCCTGATGAAGATTATAACGACATCACAGAAGAAATACTGGAAGAATGGCTGCGACAAGTTCGCCAAAGCTACAATGTAGCCCTTACCGTCATCGGTACATCGGCAATTCTTGCTTTCGTAGGTGTGGGACTTGTTTATGCTAATAAAGTTCAGGAAGGTGCTGTCACTACTGCCGCGGGAGGAGTAACAACTGTTGCCGCTACTCGGTTTGCCAACCAAAAAAAGAAGGAATTACAGCAGATGATGGAGCTTGTGGAAAAACGAAGAACGAAAGAGGAATTACGGAAAATGATTCCTCGTCCCCAGGCTGCGCCTCCTGTGAAGCCCCGATAAGCGAGGCAGAGCCTCTGGATATGGGTTCCCAGGAATGGCCTGGGAACCAGCTAAGATATCCTAGTTCTTAGCCGCCCCAAACCTTCTTTAAAACATCTTGAGGAGAGATGTCTGCCATTTTGCCAGTAGGAGATTTAATGCCCAAAAATCGATCGCTCTTTGGCAGCAATTTTGCAGGTTCAGTCGGGCCGAACAAAGCTATTGTATAAGTTTGAACCGCCACAGCTAAGTGCATCGGCGCACTGTCCGTACATATCATCAAATTAGCAGCAGCAATTGTCGCCGCCAACTTGCCGACATCATCCGGCGAGATAACTTTTACATTCGGACATAACTCGACTAACTTTGTCACGAAGTCTGCATCTTCTGGGCCTTTCACAACAACAATAGGCAAATTCGGCTGCCGCTGCTGACAGTCTTCGATGATTTGCTTCCAGTTGTCTGTAGGGTAAATTTTGTCAATACCTTTAGACACAGCTAATTGACTGGAACCGCCGTGAATTAGAATGTAGCCGCTTTCTTTTACGCCCAACCGCTGCTGTTCGGCTTCCGCCCACTGGATGTCCTGTTTTGGTACATTAATTGCCACTGGCGGACAAGGATTTGTAATGTTAAATCCTTGCAGCAAATCGTGGTACATTGAAGCGGCGTACTGTTCAGTTTTCAGCGGTACAGCAGCAGTGAGAAATCGAGCACCGTTGGTTCCACAATAGCCAACTCTCTGCGGAATGCCGGTCAGCCACAGCAGCAGCCCTACAGTCCACCGCTGGCCGAGGGAAATAACTGCTTCGTATTCGCGATCGCGAATTACGCCCAGTAAATTGCCCAAATCTGCCATAGCGTTGCGGTCTTTGAAATTGTACGTCAAGACTTCTTTGACGGATTTGCAGACTCGGTAAGCACCCTTTGCCCTCGGTTCCACGATGACATCAATTTGCGCGTCGGGATAAGACTGCTTGAGGTCATCAAGAGTGGGGAAAAATAAAATTTGGTCGCCAATCCCGCCAGGGACAAGTGCTAGTATTCGCATCATAAACGATCGGGCTATTATTGATCGAGGTAGCTCTCAGAGATCGGCTCTCAACTATCAGCTTATAGTATTTCTAGACCTTAAAAGCTACTGGCTGACAGCTAAACAACTGACTCAAAAGTACAGGACGCTCTTATTATATATATCTAGTTGGGTTAAAAACGGTTAGTAAATGCACTTATTAATTCCTGCAGCAGGTTCGGGGCGACGGATGGGGAGTCAGCGGAACAAACTGCTGCTGACTTTGCTGGGAAAACCTTTGCTGAGTTGGACTTTGGCTGCTGCTGAAGCTTCGCAGCACATTAGCTGGATTGGCATCATGGGCCAGCCAGACGATTTTCCTGATTTTCAAGCGATTCTGAGCGATTTATCTTTGGTTAAGCCCGTGGAACTCATTAAAGGAGGCGCCACCAGGCAAGAGTCAGTTTACAACGGTTTGCAGGCTTTGCCGGAGGATGCCGATCGAGTGTTGATTCATGACGGGGCCCGATGTTTGGCAACTGCTGAATTGTTCGATCGATCTGCAGAGGCCCTCTTGACCTGTCCAGGCTTGATTGTCGCCGTCCCGGTCAAGGATACGATTAAGGTCGTAGATGAGCGTCGGATCGTGCGAGACACCCCAGACAGACGCAATTTGTGGGCAGCCCAGACTCCCCAAGGATTTGAAGTGAACTTGTTAAAGCAGTGTCACGAAGAAGGGCGACAAAAAGGTTGGGAAGTGACAGACGATGCGGCTTTGTTTGAAAAATGCGGTTTACCAGTGCAAATTGTGGAGGGGGAAGAGACGAATTTGAAAGTCACAACACCCGTTGATTTGGCGCTAGCTGAATTTATTTTGCGGCAGAGATACGGGGAATAGTTTTGAGTTGTGTAATCGGGAATGCGACTCAGCTATGTTGTGGTCATTGTGAGAAAATCTGTAATACAAGTGGAGGATGAAAGAAATGCAATATAGCGGTAAATGGCGGATCACAGAGATGGCAATGTGGGATAGTGATTACTTGGACATGGAAGTTGAAGCCTATATCGAGATTGAACCCACAGGTTCGGGAGAATTTCAATTCGGTTTAGTATCAGGTGAAATTGACGGCGAAGTGGTAAAAGACCGAGATGATGAGCGATTCGAGTTTACATGGGATGGCAATGACGAATGTGACCCTGCATCTGGTAGCGGTTGGCTGAGATTAAAGGGTAAAAATTCACTAGACGGTCGAATCAAATTCCACCAAGGCGACAGTTCTAGTCTTGTTGCAAAACGCATGAAATAGGCAATCAGCGATCGTACTATTGCTGAGGCGTATTTTTTTCAACTGCAGATGAACGCAGATAAAAGCAGATAAAATCCCATCCGCATTCATCTGTGTTCATCTGCTGATATCTGCGGTTAAAAAGTACAATCTAACCAACCACCCATAACTTAGGTTTCTCATGAAGGATTAATCGCAAACTCGCCCTCACAATCAACCTCTGCGGCACTTTTAACTAAATCCAAAAACGCAAACACAGCCGGAATCAACAACCCATCCCTCAAAACAGCCACCCCAATTACCCTTTCAAAATCCGCAGGCAAACTGCAAACTTTCACCGAAGACGGTATCGGTTCCGCCGCCAAACGCGGCAGAATTGCTGTACCCAAACCTTGCATCACCATACTGACAATAGTTGAATCTTCGCTGAGTTCGTAAGCGATATTTAAGGGAAACCCCGAAGTTGTCAAATATTTTCGCAGCGGTACAGAACAAGAATTTTCTGCAGGCTGCAAAATCAACGGATAAGCCGCTAATTCTTCCCAGGTAATCTTAGCAGTTGACAATTTGGCAGTTGGCGGCAGCAACACAACATATTTATCCCGCAAAATTTCCCTCGTTTCAAATTCATTGGAGATGGGAAGAGAGACAAAGCCGATATCTGCTTTGCCCGATCGCAAAGCTTCTTCCACAGCTTGGGTATAATAAACTTCGGTAATGCTGACGGCAATTTTGGGAAAGCGATCGCGAAATTTAGCAATCATACCGGGTAGGATATGAGTTGCAACACTGCGAAAAGTCACTATCCGCACCAGGCCTCCCTGCAAACCTTTTTCTAAATCCGCTTCTTTGACCATCATTTCTAAAGCGCGGGCTATTTGACGCCCGTGACTCACTACCCTTTCCCCCACTGGTGTCAGTTGAGCACCGTGTCGTCCCCGGTGAAACAGTTGCACTCCCAATTCTGTTTCTAAAGAAGCGATGGCGTGGCTGACTGCTGATTGTGACAGTTCCAATTGCAAAGCCGCCTCGCTAAAGTTTTCACAGTCTGCTACAGCTATCAAAGCTTGAATCTGAGAGAGTTTCATCCGCCGCGTATTGATTTCGTTCATAGCGTTTGTGCCAGTAGTACCCAAATTGTCACAAGGGCTTCGATATATCGATTTTATTCATACAACCTATGCAAGCAATGCTTTGATTGTCAATTGCCCCAGAGTTAAGGTTAATTTATCAGGTAACAGATAGACTTTTACAGAACTTGCACGACAACAATATTGTGCTGTAATTGCGATGGCATTATTGCAGTTAAAAGCTATTTTTTGTAATTTTATTGGTGCAATTTTTGTAGGAGTTATCACTTTAAGGTGTTGGCTATGTTTACTTACAAAAATCGGATTGACCCCCGAATAATGAGGTTTTTTTCGATTGCCGATCGAGCTAAACCATCCGAAAAACCGAAAGGGCAATCTCTCTGTTCAGCCATAAATCAAATTGGGCAGTTTTTGCTCTACCTCACTTCTGGTGAGGACGCTCTGAGAATTTGGCAGACGCGCGATCGCTATGGTAACACTTGGTGGCACGGTTGCGATCGGGCGACTGGTCGTTCTACCTGCGTGGCGACGGATGATGAAATGCGCGCTTGGATCGATCGGCGTTATTGCCAATAGTAGTGTGTGGGTTGCCTGGAAATGAAGTGAAATACAGTTCTCGATTAGCAATTACCCATTACCAATTATCCATTACCAAGTAGGAGATGCTATGCTTCAAATATTTTCCGAATGTGCAGCGCCAGATCGCATTATTCTGATGGAAAACGAGGTATATAGATTGCCTCAAACTCATCGAGAAATTCAAGTGGTGTCAGGAATTGCTTGGATCACGCTTGACCAACAGGACATCATCTTAGAAAGCCCTGAAAAAGCATCGCTTCCACCCAGCAAAAACTTTGCTCTCATCTCCCCTCTCAACAATATGCCACTGATTATGGCCGTCTGGGAAGACAAAAACCCAGTCAGAGCCTAGGGATTGAGAAAAAATTCGGCAGGAACACCCCAAAAAGCTCTATCTTAATAGTTATCACTTAGCTATTGGAGGACTCGATCGGTGCACTGCCGCTCTTACCACTTCAGCTATCTCGCCGCTATAAGTATTGTCTTATCGCCCGCACTCAGCTTGCTGGCAATTTCAGACGCGCGGGCTTATGCCCCAATTATCAATGCGAGGCGGGCAAACGCTCGCGATAGCGCCCAGGCAACAGACCCCAAAACGCAAGCAGACGAACTCTTTGAAACAGGAGTAAAACAGCACCGCGAGGGTTTGTTTCGAGAAGCAATCGAGACTTTTGAGCAAGTTTTGGCAATCCGCCAGCAACTCGGCGACCAAGCCGGAATCGGAGAAACTCTCAATAATATGGGGGAAGTTTATGGCGAAATGGGTTTGAGGCCCAAAGCTTTGGAAGTTCTGCAGCAAGCTTTAGTCATTCACCGAGAAATCAGCGGAGGGCGTCGTATCGCGCGCACTCTCAATCTCATCGGTTTCGTTAACCGGATTGGGGACAATTTTTCCGAAGCGATGAAACTGCACCAAGAAGCTTTGGAACTTGCCCAAACTACCGACGACCAAATTGAAATTGGAGAATCGCTCCACAACATCGCGGCCGTGTACACAGAACAGGTCAATTACGCCAAGGCGATCAAATTTTACCAGCAAGCGCGGACGATTCGCACGGCCGTCGGCGATCAGCGCGATTTAGGCCGTACCCTCAATAACATGGGCGGCGTCTACTACAACATCGGCGACTTTAATAGAGCGATGGAATTTTACCACCAAGCTTTAGCAATTCGCCGGGAAATCGGAGACCGGGCTGGCGTCGGCCGCCTCCTCAACAACATGGCACTTACCTCTCGCAAACTCGGCAAAGATACTCAAGCGCTGATCTATTTTCAGCAAGCAATACCGATGTTAGAAGCAATTGGTGACAAGACAAGTATCGGACGCTTGCTCAACAATATGGGCGCAATTCATGAAAGTCTCGGTCAATATGCTCAAGCTCTCGAATCCTACGAGGGAGCTTTAAAAATTGCTCGTGAGGGCGGTGACAAAGCCGGAGAAACTACAGCAATGGAGGGCATTAAGCGATTGTCTTCCGGTCAGCTTGTACCGCAATAATGACTGTTAGTTGCTCGAACAATCAATCAATATAAGCTATGGATATCCGTACCGAAAAGCCAGAAGATGTGGAAGCTGTTCGGAAAATTAATATTCTGGCATTCGGGCGAGAAAATGAGGCTAACTTAGTCGATCGCTTGCGGGGAATTGCATCTACACTTTCCTTAGTTGCCGTACAAGCCGATCGCATTGTCGGACACATTTTCTTCAGTCCGGTTGTCGTCGCAGGAAAATGTTCTAAAAATTTGTCTATTCTGGGGTTGGCGCCAGTCGCAGTTCTACCAAACTATCAGCGCCAAGGTATAGGAACGCTGCTGATCCGGGAGGGTTTAGAAGAGTGCAGGCGATTGGGATTTCAGGCAGTGGTTGTGCTTGGTAATCCAGATTTTTATTTGCGTTTTGGGTTCATTCCTGCTAGTAGAAATAGCTTGAAATGTGAATATGATGTGCCCGATGAAGCTTTTATGGTGTTGGAGTTAGAAAGTGGAGCTTTGCAGGATTGCAGCGGAACGGTGAAGTATCGATCGGAGTTTAATCTATGCGAGTGATATTAATTCCGCCCTTCATCGGAATTATTCATCTCTTTCTGATCTCCCTCTGCGTTCTCTGCGGTTAAATGATTCCGATGCAACGGGAACTGATCTGACGAAGTGGCGGTTTTTATTGTGATGTATCGTAAAAAATTATAAAAATAACATTAGGAGTCACAGTGGAAAGCGGTTGTGCTGTACTTGCCTTGGTGAACCATAAAACCTGTACAACTATTACCCAGCAAAGTTATTTAAACGCCCCCTTTTCCCTTCTCCCCTTTTGCACGTTGCAAAATAAAAATCGGAGTCAGAGCAGATTTCCCCTTCAGAGAAACAGCTCCCAAAGCCTCGCAAATGAAGTTTAGCCCGATCGACTCACACACCCTTTCACCAATCAAAATTTGGTTTTCCCCCGCCTTGCTCATCAACCGAGCCGCCGTATTCACCGTATCGCCGAGGATATTAAACTCCCTGCGCCCTCGCGCTTCCCCAACCTCAGCAGCAAACACCGGCCCCAGGGATAGCCCTATTTGACAGCTTACTTCCACCTCTTTACCGCCGATAATTACTGGCGGCAAAGCTGCAATCATATCTCGGATTGCAATCGCCGCACTAGCGGCGCGGCTGGCGTCATCCCTGTGAGCGTCGGGTACGCCAAAATAAATCAGCATATCGGAACCGTCTAAGTGCGCCGTTACTTTTTGCAACACGCCCCCTTTAGCTGACACTACAGCATCGATCGACGCAAACACCCGAGAAAAAGCCACTATCAGATTGACTTCTTCCTCCAGCGACGCTTTGTCCACAGACTCCGGTAAACCAATCAAGTTGACAAACATCACCGTCGGTTCAGGAAAATCCGGCGGGATTTTGCGCTGATCAGCATTTTCCACCAGCAGTCTCAGAATCGCTTTGGGAATATAACTAGCAAGGGGTTCAAGCCGATTCACAGCTTCCCCGATTTCTTTTACCAAGCCCGCAACGCTGCGATCGAGCAATACCGAACTCGGCATCCGCCGCCCAGTCAAAGTGATATCATACTCTCCTAGTCGATCGTCCGTGAAATCGTCCGCCACTAAAAAATAACCCTGTTTCCCCGGTTCAAAACGAAATTGCTCTCCCAAAGACTCTCTAGCAGTTTCAGTCACACACACCCGCCCCACAGTCCCAGAACCCTCAGCTTGCTTGGCTTCCTGGACTGAATGCCCCAGCAGTACGTGAGCCATCCGCAGCGGGGTACCGATGTCAGCACTAATATAGCGGCCGCAGTGGATGCCCACCCGCATCCTCAAAGCCAAAACACCCCGCGCCGTTTCAATATTCGCAAATTCAGCCATCGCCCGCTGCATCCGCAAACCCGCCCGCACCGCCCTAGCTGTATCCTCTTGATGAACCCCTGACAGAAACTGCACCAGCATGGCATCTCCGGTAAACTCCAGCAAATCCCCGCCCGATTTGCTGACAATTTCAATCATCGAGGCAAAATAGTCGTTAATCACGCCCAGCAGGCTTTCAGCTCCCTTGCGCCCCTGAGTCGCATTCGCTTCCAACAGCGAGGTAAACCCTGCCAAATCCGTGAACAGCAAGGTGCCTGTTTGCCACTGGTAGCGCACCTCCCCTGGGTTGGGCGGAGATTCGGACACGGGCCGGGGCACGTAGTCGTGGAGGATGTAGCGGAGAGTACGCAGGTGCTCGAAAACCCCCATTAGCGTTGCGGGGGACGGATCTACCCACGCAGCAGCGTATAGTTGGGCGGAAAGAAGCGATCGCAGCCGCAGTTCGATCGCAGCCAAGGGAGGATTGTAAGTTAATCTATTAATTTCCACCTAGTATATTCTTAAAAAATAAGGTCAATCGATTTTAGATTTTAGATTTTAGATTAAAGAATTGAAGCATTGACCCCACGGATAAATTCGGGGGCTTGTGGATCGGATACAGGTTTTTTATTTCTGGACGGATGAATCCGGGGGCTTGTATCCTGGATGCTTTCGGTCAGTTCCATCTAGAGGCAACACCAATAGCTAGACCTATACCATTATGATAAGTTTCCAGTGACCAGATACCAGCCGCACCCAGAACCCTGGATAGAAACTTCCGAAAGTCACAGCTTGCTAGCTCCCGATTTGATCCGAGCGGCTCGATCGGCCTATGGTATGTATCTGAAAGTGCATTCCGAGCAGATCCAGCGTCCGATCGGTGTAGTTGTTAGTCTAGGAAGTGATCGAGGGCAGCTAATTTTTGCTTCGCAGCCGATTTTGTTGCCCGGTGAACGTTTTGTTACTTTTGACGAAATTGAATCTCAAATGTATTAGTCAGTAGTCAGTAGTTATTTGTTGGTTGTTAGTTGTTGGTTCTAATCGCCAATGCCCTTCGGCCCTTCGGCCAAATGCCCAACCAATTACCAATTATCAATTACCAATTAATGGAAATAATTTTTAATTGTATTGTTTATGTCATTGTATTTACTTTCGGATCGGCTATTGGCAGTTTTCTAAATGTGGTAGTCTATCGGTTGCCTGCGGGTTTGTCGGTGATACACCCTCCTTCTCGCTGTCCCAAATGTTTAAATCAACTCAGAAATTACGAAAATATACCCGTTTTCGGTTGGCTGTGGCTGCGGGGACGCTGCAATCACTGCCGCAGTCGGATTTCCGTCCGCTATCCGCTGGTGGAAGCAGCTACGGGTTTGCTGTTTTTGTTAATCTTCTGGCGGTTTGGCGTAACAGTGCAAACTCTTGGTTTTTGGGCTTTGTTTAGCTGGCTGTTGGCTTTGTCTTTGATTGATTGCGATACAATGACTTTGCCTAATTCTTTAACTCGATCGGGTTTGGTGGTCGGATTGGTTTTCCAAATGGCGAAAGGTTGGTGGCCGACATTTAGTCCGATCGACTCGATACACTATCTGGTACTCGATGGGATCGCGGGAGCAGTTGTCGGGTTGTGGCTGTTTGACGCGATCGGACTCGCCGGGACGATCGGCCTGGGGCAGAATGCTATGGGCGCTGGAGATACCAAATTGGCCGCGTTGATGGGAGCTTGGCTGGGGTGGAAATACTTGCTGCTAGCGGGATTTATTGCCTGTGTCGCGGGGGCTTTTGCCGGTGGCGGGGCGATCGCTATCGGGTTACTCGATCGGCGTCAACCCATGCCTTTCGGCCCGTTTCTGGCTCTCGGTGCAGCAATTACTGCTCTGTGGGGCGAAGCCATCTTATCTACTTACTTGCAGTTGTTTTTCCCGAATTTTAGTATCTGATCGGCAGGTAGTCAGGCGCGATCGAACATAATATTGTCTCAAAAATTGGTAAAATTGTTCCGTGTCTTGGATTACACTTACAACTACTAGCTTTCGTTGGGAAGCGGAATTAATGCAGCAGCTCCTAGCTGCTCATGAAATCCCGGCCCGGATTGTAGACTTGGGCATAGCATCTTATTTCGGGGCTGGAAGTGCTACAGCCCTGCAAGTTCTTCCAGAACACCAGCAAACAGCATGGCTCCTCATCAGTCCAGTTGAAGAGGACAATAGTCAGTAGTCAAGTCTGTTGTTTATTGTCAGTTGTTATGGGTTATTGGTTATTAGTTATGAGTTATTAGTTATTAGTTATTGGTAGCAGCTAACAACTCACAAATAACAACAGCCAACAGCCAACAGTCAACAGTCAACAGTCAACAGTCAACAGTCAACAGTCAACAGTTAACAATTACCAAGTTTTAATGTCTCTATTTGATTGGTTTGCAAATCGACGAAAATCAGTACCGAACTCCCAAGAACGGCCGGAACGAGAAATTGCGGACGGACTTTGGAATAAATGCGAAGCTTGCGATGCCCTGAGTTATACCAAAGACCTGCGAGCAAATCAAATGGTTTGCTTGGAATGCGGGCATCATATCAGAGTTTACAGTGACGATCGCATCGAGCAGTTGATCGATCCCAATACCTGGGTACCCATTAACGAAGGACTGCACGCCACCGATCCCCTGAAATTTCGCGATCGAAAAAAATATAGTGATCGACTCCGAGAATTTCAAGAAAAAACAGGGCACCTAGACGCCGTAGAAACAGGCATCGGCAAACTCGAAAATTTGCCAGTCGCCCTAGGAGTCATGGAATTTCAGTTCATCGGCGGCAGCATGGGCTCAGTTGTCGGAGAAAAGCTGACTCGCCTCATCGAACACGCCACGCGGGAACGCTTGTCCGTGATCATTGTCTGCGCTTCCGGTGGTGCGAGAATGCAAGAAGGAATGCTCAGCTTGATGCAAATGGCTAAAATTTCCGGGGCTCTGGAACGCCACCGGGAAGCGAGACTGCTTTACATCCCGATTTTGACCCACCCGACCACCGGTGGCGTCACCGCCAGTTTTGCCATGCTGGGAGACATTATAATTGCAGAGCCAAAAGCTACTGTGGCCTTTACGGGCGGCCGGGTAATCGAGCAAACTCTGCGGGAAAAGCTGCCGGAAAATTATCAAACTTCCGAATACTCCTTCGCCCACGGTTTTGTAGACTTGATTGTACCCCGGACTCAATTAAAGAAAACTCTTGGTCAGCTCATCAGCCTCCACCAGCCCCAGCCTTTCTTGGCCGACTCGGAATTCCCCGCCCTCGAAGCCAGCGATAACCACGCTTTGCCCCCGCAGACTCACGCTTTCAAACTTTCTCCCTAAGCTGCTGCGCCGGAGGATTGTTTGTTGGTGAGTACGGGGCACAGAGGGAAATTTCTGAGGAATTGCGAAAAACCCGGCTTCTACCAACAATATTGAGTTTGGTAACGAGACGTTCACGCAGACACCGGCTTTTGAGCCCCGCGCGCACAACTCCTATTGGTAATAACGACGCAGCAGTGGGATGATATTGATCGGAAGTTGATTGGCCCTGAAGTTAGGCTGGGCAAAAATGCCTAGTCGCAGTTAGCGGTTAGTTAGCTTGCCATAGATCGAACAAAATCTCAGAACAAACTAACAGAACAAGCTAACAGCGCTTTCTAAAATTGTCCGGCTTTCAGTTAATAGCCGTCAACTCAATTTTGACCTGTCAGCGACCTAAAAATTATGGGTTTTGCAGACCTGTCCATCGCAGAAATAGCAGAGGACTTCAACGTCCCTGTTGAAGATGTGATCCGCTTGTGCGATGAGTTGGAAATTGCCTACAAGCACCCTCAAACCCGTTTGGCTTTGGAGGATGTTAAGGCAATTATGTCCACTCTCGAAAAAAGGCGCGACTCAAAACTTCTTGCAGATTAGCTCGCAAAATTCCTCTACCTTTAAAGGTATAGCTGCACAAACTTTTCCCAGTTGTTGCAGAATCAGGGAATTTTGAAAACACATCTGTTTGCCAGGTACGATCTCTTAGCGTTCAATAATTTGCCGGATTTTTTTAAGGAGAACCATGCTTAAAAGATATTTCATTGCTCTGACCGCTGTATTCTTGAGCTTTCAGTTATTTGTCAGCAGTGCGATGGCTGTCGAACTGAGTCCTGAACTTCGCACTGTGACTTTGAATGACAAGGGTGCTCCAGTGGTGCTGAGCCTCAAACAAGTTCAGCAAGGCAAACGCCTATTCAATTCGGCTTGCGCTCAATGTCACGCTGCGGGCATGACAAAAACTGACCCGAACGTGAATTTGAGCCCGGAAACTCTGGCTTTGGCCAACCCGCCCCGGAATAGTATTGAGTCGCTGGTGGACTTTATGAAAAATCCCACCACTTATGACGGCTTTGAAGAAATTTCGGAACTGCATCCGAGTATGAAGAGTGCGGATATTTTCGCTGAGATGAGAAATCTCTCGGATGACGATTTGTACGCGATTGCCGGTCACATTCTGTTACAGCCGAAAATTGTCTCCAAGCAGTGGGCTGGTGGCAAAGGCGCTCGCTAATCGATTTTAGATTTTAGATTTTGGATTTTGGATTGAGAGAAGGCTGAAGTTCCGCAATAATTGCTGGCTGGTCGTTTTTCGCTCTAAAATCTGAAATCTAAAATTTACCTCCAGCTCATTGATTCTCGCAAAAGGTTGTAGTCCCTCATGCTGCGTCGTGGTGCTTTTGTCTGCTTTCTGTTGGGGATGTTAATTATTTTGCCGCTCGTGCTGTTGGCTCCTCAACCTGTTTTGGCTGCTGCCGATTCTTACGTGAATAGGTATTTACAAGCCAGCGAACCTGTGGCTCTGGAGTTGGACTCTGAGGGACATACTCGCTTGTTTTCGGCTCAGGATTTGTCTGCGGGCAAGGTATTGTTCGAGCAAAATTGCTTGAATTGTCACGTCGGAGGAGCTAATTTGCCAGATCCGACGATATCTCTGTCTTTGGCTGACCTCAAAGGGGCAACGCCTCCCCGCAGCAACATCAATAGTCTGGTGGCGTATCTGAGAGAACCGATGACTTATGACGGTACTGAGGAGACTTTTTGGTGCCGCCAAGTGCCGGAAAGCTGGATGCCACAGGCTGAGATTGAAAATTTAGCGGCTTTTGTAATCCGGGCTGCTCAGAAAGCTCCGGGCTGGGGCGTGGAGAATTTTGAGAGTTGAACTGCCACTGCCAAAAAGTGGTAAATTACTCGGAAGAAGGCGATACGACTGCGCGATCGCGCCTGTTTTAACAGGTAAAATATCTAAAGAATCACCTTTTGCGTGTCCATTAGAGGAGAACTGCGTTGAAAAGACTCTTATCGATCGCCCTGTTAGCGATCGCAATTTTTACCGTCGGCTTTGGCCGCCCTGCTTTGGCAGGAGATGCCGCTAACGGAGCTAAAATCTTTAGCTCGAACTGTGCTGCTTGTCACATCGGTGGCGGCAACGTGGTTATGGCCATGAAAACCTTGAAAAAGGAAGCTCTTGAGAAGTACGGTATGAATTCTCTGGAAGCTATTACCACTCAGGTAGCTAAGGGCAAAAATGCTATGCCTGCTTTCGGCGCCAAGTTGAAGCCCGAACAAATTGAGGATGTAGCAACCTACGTGCTCTCCCAATCTGAGAAAGACTGGAAAGGCTAAACTGCCTCTTTGAAGTCTGGCAGCCTGGGCGGGTTTGATTTAATTTAAAACTTGTCCTCCCGATCGCACCCTCTCTCACCCTTTGGCGAATAAACATCGGTTTGCAGCGATCTTAACCTATTTGGGAAAGCGCGCCAGAAATCCGATTTTTATTAGCTCAAGGGCGAGGGAGGGTAATTTTATTTTAGATTTTAGATTTTAGATTTTAGATTGAAGATTTTAGATTGAAGATTTTAGATTGCTAAATGCTGACTTTGTATAAACTGTCAAGCACCTTATATTAAGATTCATGTATTGAAGCCAGTCATAAATTGGGGTTGTGTGCTAGGATGTAAACCCTTTACTAGCAAAGCCTTGAAATCAAAATTAAAGTCGATCGGGGATCTGGAATCTACACCTGCCATGAACGTAAAAACATCAGCAAAAGTTAAAACTCAAGTTAAAACTCAAGTTAAAACTCTCGGAAACGCTGCATCTGGGGCGCTTGAGAAATATTTCCGCAAAAGTGTAGCGCACGAGGCTGAAGTTCTCAAAGACAAAGACGCGGAAGAACTTCATCAAATGCGCGTGGGATTGAGACGTTTGCGATCGGCTGTGACTGGTTTTGCTCCGGTTTTAAATTTGCCAAAAGAGGCTTCTGAAGGCAAAATTGGTAAGGTGGGGCGGATTCTGGGAACGCTCAGGGATTTGGATGTGATGCTCGAAAGTCTCCAAAACCGCTATTACCCGAATTTGCCGACTGAGGAACAGGAAGTTTTAGATAAAGCTTTGTTGAATTTGCTCAAACAGCGCCACCGGGCTTTGAAAGGGGTGAGGGCGATTTTAGAGCACAAAAGCTACGCATCGCTGAAGCAGTCGATCGAGGATTGGCTGGAAAAACCGAAGTTTCAGGCGATCGAACATTTGCCAATTGCTGAGGTTTTGCCAGATTTACTGTTACCTCAAGTCAGTGAGTTTTTCCTGCATCCGGCTTGGCTGTTAGGCACGGAATATGAGGATGGCGAAGTTAAAGTTGCTGATGATTTGAATGCTGAGGCTGTCGAAGAGAAGTTAGCAGCCGAGGGAACTATTCTGCACGATTTGCGGAAGCAAGCTAAGCGGGTTCGCTATTTGATGAATCTGTTTGGGGATTTTTACAGCGAGACTTACGAAGTTTATGTCGAAGATGTGAAAGCTGTTCAGGAATGTTTGGGCGATATTCAAGACAGTGAAGTTTTAGGCGAGTTTCTGACAGATTTTGTCGATCGCGATCTGAAAAAAGAGTTGCCGAAGTTGGCTGGTTTGTTGGCAGAAAATCGCTATGCAGCTTGGCAAAAATGGCAGGTTTTGCAACGCAGGTATTTGAGTTCGGAAATTCGGCAAGGTTTGCGATCTGCTTTAATTCATCCTGTGGTTGAAGATGCTGCGAAGGAAGATTCGTCGCAGTAATTAATTTTAGTGGGTGTGCAGTTAAACTTGGGCGCGCTTTGGGTGCAACTGCAAGCAACACAGAAGTAGCTCGTTCTAATTAAACGCAAGACGCTCTATAGTAGCGTCTCGCTACCCCCTGCTCTTAAAATTTTGATTGCTTATGTTAAAATTCAGTGGCGGCGGGGAAAGTCCCCGCCTGTCAAGATTTGGGTGGAAAGTAAACAAATTTTTACTCTGGAGAGAAAAAATGAGTGACCAACTTAACAAACCTCTGGAAATATGGATCAATGAAGATTTACTACTTCCTGGGGTACGCCCAGCCCCACTGCTAATGCACCTCAGCCCGCCGGACACTCGTGCAGAGTTACTGTTTTGGAATTTGCTCAGGGATAAATTGCCGGAGCTAATCAAGATTCACCGATTTACCAACTTGGCAGATGCAGGCAAAATTGTGGTTACTCCACATTTTATTTCAAGTTATTATAGCCTTAAGAAGGAACGTGAATTTTATAAATTCAAACGCCAAGTATTACGATCACAACGGACTCTCGTCACCTTTTCAAACTGTTTGGAGTTTCAACCTTCTCAAGGAGAAATATTTTTTGCAGGGGCCACTTACAATGATAAAAAAGAAACATCAATACCCACCCCCCAATGGACTTACGACCTGGGAGAGAAGGTAAAGATCTTAAAGCCATCAAGTCCTACTGTTGGTTTTGTGGGAAATGTTGAATATCCATCCCGACTAAATTCGCTGATACTACGTTATATTAAATTTTCGGATTCTATGGTTAAGGGGATGGCAGGCAACCTTTTTGTTAATCGTAATTTGAATTTGGGAAGGCGAAGGTTGATTGCACGCTTAGTCAGAAAAAAAATAATTAATGAAGTGCGAAAAGCGAAAAATCTACAAACATCTTTGATAGAAAGAAAGGGAGATTTTTTTAGTCTTCCATTGGAAGAAAGAAACCGCCAAAGAGCCGAGTATATCGAAAATATCGAGAAGAATGCTTATATCTTGGCGATGAGGGGAGACGATAATGGCTGTTACCAGCTCTGGGAGGTGATGTCAGCAGGGAGAATTCCGGTTTTCATTGATACCAATAAATCGTTACCAGAGTTGAGAGGGATGAAATGGGAAGATTTTTGCGTTATCGTTCCTTTTTCGGAAGTGCATCGGATTGGAGATTATATCCAAGCTTTTCACGATCAACTTTCGGATGACGATTTTGCTGAGGCTTGCCGCAAATCTCGCGCTGCTTTTGATCAGCTACTCCCTCACAATTTTGTGGTCAGGATTTTGGAAATAATTGCCACAAGTACCCACTAATGAGGTAGAAAAAGGGCGAGAGAATGGCGGCTAATAATAGAGGAGTTAATTTAAATATCGGAGAAAAATACAGCAGTTATTAATCATTTGTCCGATTTCTCTCCGGTCGAAGTCTTAGAGTTGGCTAGTTATTGGTATTAGCGGTAGTGGATTAGAAGAAAAAGCGATCGCTTTTTCCTTAATAGCAAATCATGACTGCAACCACTTCATAAACTTATTCGTCGCAGTACCAATAGACTCTCCGACTTGTTTCTTCAAACGCCACCGCCCAAACGCTTTTTCGTAATCTTCCCCTTCAGTTTGATAAACATTCCAAGCATTCAGCGACAATCCCAAGCCCCACGTTAGTAAAATGAACAGCGACCAAGAAAGCTCGTGCGATGCTGCTAGATTAAACAAAACTAGAAAAGTATTGACAATTGCGTACTTTGTCACATTTTTCTGCAATTTGCCGCGACGGTAACGATTAAAAGCCAGTTTCTCTTGAACTTCTCCTCTATTTGCTAACCATTGCTGTTCCGCTGCCAGAATATCCTGTTCGGAAATGCCCAATTCCGCTGCAATCTCGAAAAGCTGCACTCTGGATAATTCCCCTTCATCCTGTCGCCGCGCGATCGCAAGCTGTAAAATACCCTGAGCATCCTCTGAACCGTAAATGTGATTTATTTGACTTTCATTTGTCGCCATAACAAGTTTCCTATAATTCCTGACATCCTTTCTATGATAGATATAGGCGCACGTAAACAGCAGGTAGTGACGTTGGCGGATTTCAACACCCGGACATTGGAGTGAGCGAGACTCCTCACTATGGTAGTGGAAATCGAAGAACCGATATATTACCTCAAATTGCAACTAATTAAATTCCCGAACATTGACTAAGTTTGCTATCTCGTTTCAACATAAATTGATAAAATATCCCAAACAAAATCACCGCAATCATTCCCACGACTAAAGAACCTTCACCCTCATGCCAATATTTAAACAAATCTAGGCGATTAGATGCAACTAACAAGGCCATTCCCGCCACTCGAAAAACATTAATAATAAAACCAAAAATGACAGCGACACCTATTACCAAAGCCTTATTTTGTTTAGTAGGAAACATCACCAAACAAACTACAGCTAAACCTAATAAGTAATTCATTGCCTCTATACCAGAACAACCCCCATTTACCAACACCCTTCCTGTCGGTAAAGCAACATAATTACCGTCACGTGTTACATCAAAACCGATATACCACAAAGAATAATAAGCAAATTTAGCAGTAAGCGAGGTAATAAAATCCACTAAAGGTAACGTAATGACACTGGGGATGCCATGAAAAAATAGTATTACCAATTCACGCCAATATAGTTTTAAGTTGCGAAAACCTACCGCAAGTAGGCTCAAACCTAAACCAGACAAAAAAGGTGCAAGTCTTAAAAAAGGAGCGAATTTACTTGAAACCACAGCACTTTGAAATAAAATAAAAGCTATTAATAGCGTTCCTGCTACTCTCGACAATAGGTCACTTTTTATCTCACTCTGTTTGAGAATATCCTGGTTGTCCCAAAGCAGGGAACCCACAGCGAACCAAAAAACTATACTCATCCAAAAATGAGCAATATCGTCCAGTTTCCACAGGAGTGTCATATTCACACTTACTAAAGCTGTGGCGATAATGATGAGCCAAAAAAGTTTTCTCTTGAACATGGTAGATATTAGTTATTAGTTGATTGATGAGAGCCATACTTGGGACAATTTTTGATTGTCAACCGTAGAATAAGGGTTTCCAGTCGATTCGGCAATCGAAGTACCAACGAAAAATGGATGGTTTCACACTCCGAACTAAAAACAGTCCAGACTCTTGTTAGATCATATCATAAAAATAGTAGGGGAGGTGGACAACTTAGTAGCTTGAACTCCTCCTATGGAAAAGACTCGGATGATTTTAATGGCCGTAAATCTTTGAGATTATGTTAGTAGGCACTCTGGAATTTGATGGATGGTGAAACTCAGATGCAACTGAAATCTTGCACCATTATCAATAACACTTCTATGGGCGGGCTCTCCTGCCCAACCCCTACTCCCCACAATAAAATGCAGTTGTTGTGGAACAGGGCGGAAAGCCTGTTAAGCGAGAATGGTGCAACAGATGAGATGCAACGCATAGCTCAGCATTAGGACACCTAGTAAAAAGACTGCTACTCGAAATGATTGGTTGGGTGTCTAGCACTTGCTTACTCAGCCGCTGTAAGCAAAGACTAAAAAGGGAGTGAATCAACAATAATTAAAAATAAGTAGCCTCAATGAGGCTGGCATTTCTTGAGAGTAGACACAATTGGCACCGCGCCTGGTGTGACACTGAGGTTCGAGTAAATACGGCTGAGCGAGTTAGAGTTCGAGCAATGATCAATGGTGATTATCTCCTTTTAAAGAATCTCAGTGTCTTTAGATCGGAAATTATTAAGAAACAGCCTTAC
>NZ_JAUBSA010000039.1:0-27049 GCF_036702115.1 Microcoleus sp. LAD1_D5
TGTTCTGAGTGCAATTTATCTCACTTAGCCCCAGTCTCCCATAAAATAGGTACTTTATTTCCGCCATGCTGTACTAGTTTATTCTTAATCACCTGTTAAAAGAAGAAGATTTAACGATCGCAGCCTTCGATATTTCAAGGGTTTGAGGGTCTTATTCACCACCTTGACAGGGCTGGTTAATAGAGTAAAAATTTTTAAAGCCTCAAGCCTGAATTCCCAATCCCTAGACTATTAGAGAGATTTTAAGACCTACCTTGACAGGGCTGGAGGTTAAGCACTATTTCTAGAACTAAAAACTGACAGCGGGATAGTTGTCTTTGAAAGTGAGTCTGATAAAATTTAGGTAACATATATTTTGATAGGCCGAGTGTAACTTTAGTTTGACCTATCTTTTTTTAACACAAGTCGATCAAATATGAGCGCTGTCTGGGTTTCCGGCGGCGTTGTCACCCCGCCAGATATTTAACGCAATTTATAGGGTTAATTCTTATACCCAAATATTTTACTGTGGTTGTTCGAGGTGAACCTTCACTTTTGACTGCTACCCGTGCTATTTTACTTTATGTATTAATTATTGAAATTGGTATAGTTAATGCTTTTTTATTACAACAGCTAACAAACTCGATCGCCCGTCGAGTTAGATTAGCGAGGGGTCTCTTTACCTCGGGCATAAAATAACCTAAATTAGTAGTTAATAATCACGTGTTATCAAAAAATAGAATTCTGAACTTGTTTCTAGGCCTTTTAATTGCCCTCAGCCTAGAGTTGTTCAGCGGAACGACAATTTTTGCTCAAAACATCGAAACAATTAAAATTTCCGGTACTGCTGCGGGTGTCAGCACTCGCTACATCGGTGCAGTCGAGGGCAATATCAATTTCGACATCAAAGATTTGCAAGATTTGGGAATTAATACCTACCGCATTTACGGCGGGATGTCCCGGTGGGAACCCGAAGACGACGACGGTAAATACGGTTGGCCATCTATTGACGAAATTAAGACAAATCCAAATATAATTAATTGGGTCCATTGGGATCAGATTATGACTCATCCGCCCCAGGGTAGCGATTATTGGTGGTCGGGACAACCCGGTACGGTTTGGCAAGGCAATGCCAAAACTATTTTTAATAGTCTCAAACAAGCAAATATTCGCCCGGTGGTGAGTATTCGGAATGTTGATAATAGCTGGAATCCGAGTTGGGCGCTGCAACTGAATCCGCCGCGCACAGGAGAAGATTGGAACGAGTGGTGGGAACACATTTTTGCTACGGTTTATTGGCTGAATGTTCGCAATGATTACCGCGTTGATGATTGGGAAATTCACAACGAACCGGACAATCGCGATCAGGGTTGGGGCGGGACTAGGGCTGACTATTTTGAATTGGTTAAGGTGGCAAAAGATGCGATCGACTTTGTTTATAAAACTTATTTGCCCGATCGCACTTACTGCATCCACGGCCCGAAAACCATAGGTGGCAGCAATTGGCCTGCTAGTGCTTTGCAGGAAATACCGAATTATTTCGATACAGTCAATGTCCACAACTACGATGCAGATATTTCTAACTACACCCGCAAAGTGCGCGGCTGGATGAACGGTACTGTCCGCGCTAACTCGCAGCTTTGGGTAGGAGAATGGGGAAGTTACGAGATTAGCTACGGCGATTTATCTTTAGCTTTAAATTTGATTAAGAATTTGATTCGAGGTTCCCAACCGGGGGATAATTATATTGACGGCAGTCACATATTCTGTTTGTACGACTGGGGAAAGCTGGGACTGGCGGAAGGTTTGCTAGGGGATGGGGGAAAACGGCGCGCGGGCTACTATGCTTTGCGGATGGGAATTAGGGCTTTGCAGGGCGGGAAACCTACCTTTTTTCCTATCACTAACAGTTCGGATTTAATGGCAGTTGCAACTCTTGATGCTAGCAAGAATGTTTACTTGCTGGTTGTCAATGACCGAGCAACATCTTACACTGTTAATGCTGATATTTCGGCTCTGATAAAAACTGGTAATGGCACGGTGCGGGAGTTTAGTTCTAAAAAAATGGATGAGGTTGTTGGTAACTTAAGGCCCAAGGGCGGAAATGCTAGTTTTGCACTGGCGGGGAACAGCGCTATTCTCATCAAGTTCGATCGCGAGAATTGAAGCTCAAATCCTCTGGGCCATAATTGGGATAAGATAGAATTAGTTATGCTCAGAATTATTTATTTTCTGCCTGTTTGGCCCTGGAACCCTGGAACCCTGGAACCCTCGAACCCCTAATTGCACAGTTGCCATACCTAAGTCGTCCTATTGTGATTCCCCTCCTGTCGCTGGTAAATTGGTAGCCTATAGGTATCTTGCCTCAAACAGAATGCGAGCGAGAGTTCCGTTGAGGGGCAGAAAGTATGGTGCAGTCTAGACAATGGCAAAAATTCTTGCTCGTAAACCCGCAGCAGTTAGGCGAGGCGAGGAATTACTCGCCCGCCTTCATCTGGGCCATCTGGCAGATAGCATTGGTTCTGAAAGTCAGAAGCTGTCAATTATCAGGATATGGCACGGAATTAATTTTAAATGCCAAGATGCTGGAAGTAGGCGTGAGTTTAATCGTACAGAAACTTTGAGCGCGCTTGGAAATCTCGCGGACAAAGCCTCTCAATCAATCTGCTGCTTGCGATCGGGTTTTTCCAACAAATATCACTTTTATGCCCCCTGATGTTTATTCCCTCCCTCAGTCAGGTCATCAACCGCAATCCCCTCACTGTCACCCCTGAGACGCCCGTAGAAAAGGCGATCGAGCTGATGAGCAGCACAGGAGCCAGTTACGTCCTCGTGGTAGAACCGCGCGGGAATTCTCAACTGGGAAATCCCACGAACGGGACTTCCCCACAATCGCGGGAACAGTCGGGTTTCTACAACGGCGTACCGCGTGCGGTACACGCAGGAGGCAACGGGCTGCGTCTCAACGGCTCAAAAGCTCCCTATGCGGGCGGCCAGACAGTGCTGGGGATTTTTACAGCGCGAGATATCGTACAGCTAAATTCGATCGGCGCTGCTTTGAGGGGATTTGCGATCGAGCAAATCATGATCAGAAGCGTAACTGTAGCCCGAGAATCGGAAATTCCCGACTTTTTTGCCTTAGCAAATCTGCTGGAGAAAAATCAGATCAGCCATTTGCCCGTCGTCAGCGACACTGAAGAACTTGTCGGTTTAATTAGCTCTCAAAGCTTGGTGCAAATGTTGCAGGGAATTGGGGAATCGACACCAAAAGCAATTAGCAGCGCTTCGCCACCTGCGGCTTTCGCGTTCCCTCCGCCGCTGCCAATTGTGAATCAGAAATTAGAGCTACCTGCAAGTTTAATTAAACTTTATCAAATCCCTCAAATCGCAGCCTCACGAATAATTCACGCTCCTTCTAATTCTTCGGTTCGCTATTTGGCGCAACTGATGTTTAGACATAATGTTAGTTATGTATTAATCACTGAAACCCCCGATCAACACTCGACTGGTGCGGCTCACAACTCCAAATTTACAAATCCCAACCTTCACAAACTGGTTGGGGTGGTAAGTTCGCGGGATATTGTGCAGTTGCAAGCACTGGGAAGAGACTCTAACAAAATTAAAGCGGGATTAATTTGCAGCAGTTCGCCACCGCTGGTGCGATCGCACTCTACCCTCGAAGCAGCCGTCGCGCTGCTGCAAAAACACTACTGCCAGTTGCCTTTATTAGTCATCAACGAAACAAATCACCCGATCGGGATTATCAATCCTAAAACTATCCTTTTACAAGCGCTGGATTCAAAATCTCTGCATTCTGGCTTGATCGCTTTGCAGCGCCAGCTAGAATCTAGCAACGCTCAATACAAAAAACTCTCAGCAGAAATACAGCTTCCGGCAGCCAATCGCCACCTCGGTGCTGAAATTTCTCAAAACAGTTTTGTAGAGCGCCAAAATGTCCCCGCCGCAGTCAACAATCCGGGGATTTGGGATTGGAACCTCGAAACAGATGAGTTTTTTTATTCGGCCCGGTGGCAAGAAATGCTGGGCTACCAAGAAGGGGAAATCTCGAATCGCCGATCGGAATGGTGGAGTCGCATCCACCGAGATGATATTGACTTGGTAAAGGCAGCTTTAGAAGAACACTTTGCCCAAAAAACACCGGATTTTGCAGCAGAATATCGGATGTACTGTAAAGACGGCAGCACTGTCTGGGTGCTGAACCGGGGTCAAGTTTTACGCAGCGCTACTGGCAAACCGCTGCGGGTAGTAGGAACTCATACCGATATTACTCCAAACAAGCAGTTTGAAGTCAAAAACCGCGATCGCGATCGGGAGCAGTTCCAACTATTTGACTCTTTGAAAGCAACAGTAATTTTCCAGATAGATGTGGCGAGAGTTTGGACATTTCTTAACCACGCTTGGACGGAAATTACCAATTTTTCGGTTTCCGAAAGTTTGCAAACTAATTTTTTAGATTGGGTGCATCCAGATGAACGCGAGCAATGTGCAAATTTATTGGAGTCTTTGCTGTCCGGAAAATCGGAATTTGAACGGCGAGAACTGCGATTTAAGTCCAAGTCGGTTTCGGGGAAAAACTCCTTGGGAATTCACAGTGATTCCGGCTTTGTTTCCGTTGAAATATTTGCCCAAGTACGGCAGAATTCCCAAGGCGAAATAGCGGGAATTTTCGGGACTTTGCACGATGTGTGCAACCGCCTCGAAGGAGTTGAGGAACTGCGGGAAAGTGAGCGGGCAATTCGATCGCTCTACGAGGTAATGGTGACCTCGGAAGGCTCTTTTGACGATCGAACGATGCGGTTGCTGGCAATGGGTTGCAGTCAGTTTGGGATGGATATCGGGCTGTTGGGCAGGGTTTTGGGCGATCGCTACGAAGTGATTTCGGCTTATGTACCGGAAGATTTTCCCTTTGGATTTGCTAAAGGAGACGGTTTTGCTTTGAGCAGAACCTTTGAGCGAGAGGTTTTGCGATCGAGTGAACCTATTTCTGTCGAATCAGCCGGCACTACTCAGTGGCGCAACCACCCCGCTTACAGCGTCCGCAAGTTGGAGGCTTTTGTGGGGATGAGGGTAATAGTGCAAGGGCGAATTTTTGGCACTTTGAGCTTTACTTCCCGCACGACTAAATCTCCTTTTAAACCGCTGAATTTTGAAATTTTAAAGTTGATGGGCAATTACATCGGCGCAGAAATTGCCCGCGAAGAGCGAGAGCGAACTCTGCAACGTCAGTACCAGCGCGTTTTACTACTCAAACAAATTACCCAAAAAGTGCGATCGACCTTAGATACTCAAGAAATTTTTCAAACTACCGCCACCCAAATCGGCCGCGTATTTGGTGTCAATCGCTGTACAATTCACACCTATCTTTCCGAACCTTATCCCCACCTTCCTTGCGTCGCGGAATACTTAGAACCAGGTCACGAATCAGCTTTAGATTTAGAACTTTCTGTCACTTATAACCCCTACACAGAAAAACTCCTCGCTGAAGATATCGCCCTGGCATCTCCCGATGTGTTTGCCGATCCTTTGCTTGAATCTTCGGGGCCGATGTGCCGCCGCATCGGATTAAAATCTATGTTGGCTGTTCGCACTTCCTATCAAGGAGAACCGAATGGAATTATTACTTTGCACCAGTGCGATGCAACTCGCCAGTGGAATCCCGACGAAATTGAACTATTAGAAGATGTTGCCGCTCAAGTTGGCATTACCTTAGCTCAAGCACAACTTTTAGAAACGGAAGTTCAGCGACAGCGACAGTTAGCCGAGCAAAATGAAGCTTTGGATCAAGCCCGACAAGCGGCGGAAGTTGCTAATAGAGCTAAGAGCGAATTTTTAGCGACTATGAGTCACGAAATCCGCACTCCGATGAATGCGGTAATCGGGATGACGGGCTTGCTGCTGGATATGGAACTAACTCCTGAACAGCGGGATTTTGTGGAGACAATTCGTACCAGCGGCGATGCTTTGCTGACTATTATTAACGATATTCTCGACTTTTCCAAGATTGAATCTGGAAAATTGGATTTGGAACGCAGCCCCTTCGAGCTGCAAAACTGTATTGAAGAATCTCTGGAATTACTGGCTCCTAGAGCCTCAGAAAAAGGTTTAGAGCTGGCTTACTTTATTGATGATTCTGTTCCGAAAAACATCTTAGGAGATGTCACGAGGCTGCGCCAAATTTTGGTAAATCTGCTGGGAAATGCAGTTAAGTTTACAGAATCTGGAGAAATTGTGGTGTGCTGTACGGCTAGGCAAATTGAACAGGTAGCTGCCAATAGTTCGCCAGATAAAATTAATATTCTAGCGCCACAACCGCTAGCAATTAACCAAGGAGAGTTGGCACGTAGCAGACAATACGAGATTCAATTTGCTGTCCAAGATACGGGAATTGGCATTCCGCCAGACCGGATGGATCGCCTGTTTAAAGCTTTTTCGCAGGTGGATGCTTCGACAACGCGACATTACGGCGGGACGGGTTTGGGACTGGCTATCAGCCAGCGTTTGAGCGATATGATGGGCGGTACAATGTGGGTTGTCAGCCAGGTTACTCCGGGAAGTTCTAAGTCTCAACCGGGAGTTTCTGCGATCGGACAAAGTATCGCTGGAAGGTCGCCGGCAGACTTCACTTCGCCGTCGATATCGGGTTCGGGTTCGATTTTTTATTTCACGGTGACTGCTGAAGCCAATGACATCCAGGTTGAGGAAAAAAGGCCGGAATTTGCCGCTGGTAAGCGCTTGTTAATTGTTGAGCATCATGCCATTAACCGGCAAGTTTTGATCCGGCAGGCAGAGTCTTGGGGAATGATACCCGTGGCTGTAACTTCGGGTGCTGAGGCTTTGGAAATCATCAAAGGAAACTCGCCGCTCGATTTAGCTATTTTGGCGATGAATCTACCAGATATGGACGGTGTGGCTTTGGCTGTGGAGATTCGGAAATTTGAGCTGAGCAATTTGTCCGGCGGCGACGGTCTAAATCCGAATGTCATCGTTAAAAACTCTCGCAAAATAGCGCTACCTTTGGTGCTGTTTACTTATTTAAGTAAGGCGGAAGTTTGGAAAAAACTTGAAACTACAGAAGTACATTTTTCGGCTTTTTTAACTAAGCCTTTAAAACAGTCCCAGTTTTATAATGTGTTGCTGCAAGTTTTTGGATATGTTACTGGTCGAAGCGGCAGGGGAGAAGTTTCAAATGTGGTGACTTTGACTTCGGGATTGAAGTATTTTGAAAATTCTCAAGAACAGCACCGCGTGCAGCGGACGCCTGCTGTTTTGAGGCAGGTTGCGGCGAATTCTGCCGGACAGGATGCAGCTAATTCTAGTCAGATTCGGATTTTGCTGGCTGAGGACAATGTGGTGAATCAAAAAGTCGCTACACATTTACTCGACAGGATAGGATATCGGGCTGATATTGCAGCTAATGGGTTGGAGGTTTTGGAGGCGCTGAAGCGGCAATCTTACGATGTTGTGCTGATGGATGTGCAGATGCCGAACATGGATGGGTTGGAAGCGACGCGCCGCATTTGTCAGGAATGGCCTGCTAACAAGAAGCCGAGAATTATTGCGATGACTGCTAATGCGATGCAGGGCGATCGCGAAAAGTGTCTGGAAGCAGGTATGGACGATTATATTACTAAGCCGGTACGCCGGGAAGAGTTGGCGATCGCCTTGAGCAAGTGTTCACCTCTGATTCGGGATGAATTGGATGCGGTTACTGAGCAAAAAAATCAAGATATTTCTGATCAAGTTGACAGTGATACGGCGGCATCTTCGAGCGTTCAAGCGGGAGCAGATTCGCCGATTGATTTTCATATTTTGCAAAATCTCCGCGAGCTAGATGATGATGAAGACCCAGATTTTTTGGGGGAGCTGATTAAAATATATTTGGTAGACGCACCGCAACATTTAGAAACTATTAAGGAGGCTATTTTTCTGGGCGATGCTGATAGTTTGAAGCTGGCTTCTCACACGCTGAAGTCGAGCAGCGCCAATTTAGGAGCGGTGTCTTTTTCTGCTGTTTGCAAGGAGTTGGAGTATATGGGTCGCGTGGCGGTTGAGTCTGGAGGGGAACAGGTTTTTGATGTGAGTACGGCGCGCGATCGCCTGTTGGAAGCCCAAGCGGAGTGGGAAAAGGTGCGGGTGGCTTTTGAGACGGAATTGGAAACGGGGAAGTTGCGATCGCAAATGGGGTAATTTGTTATATCAATTCCGGTTGCACTCCTCCGGAATTGTTGACTGTTGACTGTTGACTGTTGACTGTTTGAACAATACCGATGCAACCGGAAACGATATTATTTGTTATTTGTTGGTTTTTGGTTGTTAGTTGTCAGTTTCAATAACCAATGCCCAATGCCCAATGCCCAATGCCCATATTTAACTTTCACCTAAATATGCTTTGCGAACAGTTTCATTTGACTGCAAATCGCTAGCACTACCAGCGACTACAACCTGACCAGTTTGGATAACATAGCCGCGATGGGCTACACTTAAAGCCATGCGGGCGTTTTGTTCCACCAGTAAAATAGTTGTTCCTTCAGCATTAATATCGCGGACGATCGCAAAAATTTGACTGACTAACATCGGTGCCAATCCCATACTCGGCTCGTCCAATAATAACAAGCGGGGGCGCGACATCAAAGCGCGGGCGATCGCCAACATTTGCTGTTCGCCGCCGCTGAGAGTTCCCCCTTTTTGACTAATTCTTTCTCGCAAACGAGGAAATAAATTTAATGCTTTTTCCATATCGGACTTGATACCGAGAGTATCGTTGCGGAGATAAGCACCCATTTCTAGGTTTTCTTGCACCGTCATTCGCGGAAAAATCAGCCGCCCTTCGGGACTTTGAGAAATCCCCAAACGGACGATCGCCTCTGTAGATAGTGCTTCTAAAGGCTTTCCCTCAAATAATACAGTGCCTTGGCGCGGGCGAAGCAGTCCTTGAATCGTGCGGAGAGTGGTCGTTTTCCCCGCCCCGTTGCTGCCGATTAATGTCACAACTTCTCCCTGCGAGACTGTTAGCGATACTCCTTTGAGAGCGTGGATATTTCCGTAGTAAGTGTGAATGTCTTTAATTTCCAACATAATTACTCTTTCTGCTTTGTGCTTTATTATATTATCCAGACTAATTATAAATTTTTATTGCATTTATTTAAAATTAACTTTTTTTAGAGTAATCAGTAATTTTACTTAGGTCAACACCAGCCCTAGCTCCCATACAATGTATTTTTAGTAGCTGTGGCGACCAACTTTACAGAATTTTTACTTAAACACCAGATTTCTTGACAGTAGCTTTACAAAAATCTCTAAGTAAGTAGGTAGTATTAATACGTAAGCGCCACCAAGCGCTACAAATTACCAATAACCGCACTTAAAAATTTTCAAATTTAAGGAGATTCACCATGAAATTCAATCACAGTACCGGAGCGATCGCATTTTTATTAGCAACTCCTTTAGTAACCAGCTTGAGTGTAGGTATAGCACCCAGCAATGCTGCCACAATAGCCGGTTCTGCGGCAGCGGTAACCATTGACAACTTCAGTCACACACCGAGTGACACAGGTACAGTTACTAACACTTACGCTCAGACAATAGCTAACACCGGTTCAGTTATTAGCGAAGCGAACGCTGATGCAGTTTTTATATCTAACTGTCACGAATTGCTGGCAGCCAATCTCTCGCAAAGTGGAGTCATAGGCAGCGGGCATAACTATTCCGGTTTAGCCCAAAGCCAAGCAGCAGTTATCGGCGACTTCTTCATTGATGCCGAAGAAACTTTTTCCTTCACTTTTCAGACATTTTTAGCTCTTTTAACATCAGTTGACAACCCCCAATCCGAACGCGCCAGGGCGAAGGGCAGTATATCTTTCTTGGTGATTAACACTGTTACTAACATTTTGTTAGACTCTTTTCACTTGGCCATCGGTTTAGACTCTTCTAGTGGCTTTTCTGCAAATGCCTTCGTTAGCAACAGCTTTAAACCCACACAAATTAACTTTAATTTTCTGGCTCAAGAAAATGCAGCAGCTAGCCTCCTGTATACTTCTGGGGTATATTCGCGCACATTCAACAGCGCCACTAACTTAAGGTTAGTAGAAGTTAAGAACAATATGGCAAAGACAGAAGCAGAAGCAGAAGCAGTTCCAGAACCGAGCACAGTATTAGGTACTGCAATATTTTTAGGATTGTTTGTCAGGCAGAGAAAACACAAGAAAACAAAGTCGGAAGTCAAATCAAAAGTTTAGGAAAAACCCCGAATGTTAATCCGTAGGGTGTGCAAGGCGCACCTCATATCGTTTCCGTTGAATTGCTCGTTATAAAATGCTGTCGCCGTGGGCGGGTTGATAAATATTATCTGTTTGAATGACAGACTGTTGGTGAAACCCGCCCCTAATTTTATTGGGTTAATTGGCTGAACATTATATCGCTTCTTCCGAGGATAACACTGCCCACCTCACTTATATGTCGGCACACAATACCCATTATCCATGTCCATCTTCTTCTTTTCCCAAATATGCCTCAATCACGCGAGGATCGGCGCGAACTTCTGCCGGAGTACCCTCCGCAATTTTAGTACCGTACTCCATAACACTAACGCGATCGCTAATTCCCATCACCACCTTCATATCATGTTCAATCAGCAAAATACTCAAATCCAACTCATCGCGAATCCGGTAAATAAAGCGAGTTAAATCAGCCGTTTCGTTCGGGTTCATCCCCGCAGTTGGTTCGTCCAAAAGCAGCACTTTGGGATCGGAAGCCAAGGCCCTCGCAATTTCCAATCTCCGCTGGTCGCCGTAGGAAAGGTTTTTTGCCAACTCCGGCGCTTTAGAAGCACCTAAACCGACAAAATCCAGCATACTCAAGGCTTTTTTCTTAGCTTTCCGTTCTTCTAAAATCACAGCCGGAGGGCGGAGAACTGCACCCAACAAACCTGTTTTTAATCGGCAGTGTCTACCTACTAACACATTATCCAGCACAGTCATGTTGTTAAACAAGCGGATATTTTGAAAAGTTCTAGCAATGCCGAAAGTTGTCAGGCGATCGGGCGGTAAACCGGTAATATTTTTATTTTCAAGTACCAACTGCCCCCCACTCGGTTTATAGATGCCCGTAAGCATATTAAAAAATGTGGTTTTTCCGGCACCGTTGGGCCCTATCAAACTAGCGATCGCTCCTTTTTCCAAAGTTAAACTAACCTGGTTGACCGCAGTCAAACCGCCGAATCGCATGGTAAGTTGCTGTGCTTCTAATAATGACATTTTGGTTGTGTTTCCTAATATTAGTTAAGCTGTTATAGCTCGGATTCTATATAATACCAAATCCGCTCTGTTAAAGTGCGTCAGCTTGGCTGTGGTGGGATGCTCGTTACCACACGGAAAGATTTGGGGATCGGAATGCGTTACAGAAAGTCTTGGGCTAAGCTTCATGACTGCGTTTCGGTTTAAGGTTTCCCTTTGAGTGTAAGGACAAAAAGGGTAGAAAATTAAATTACACTGCTAGTTTTTCATGGGGATCGGCTACTCTAGTAAGAGGGAATGTAGAGGCCGAAACTATGATGAAGCTTGGTTTGCTGGTGCGATCGCGAACTGTCTCCGCAGAAAAATCGCCAAACAACGACTTAGGAATCGGAAAAGTTACCGAGCTATCCTACTCTACAGCAAGGGTTGAATACTTCTGCTCAATTGGGCAACGCCTTGAAAAAACCTTACCCTTAACTTCGCTTTATAGAGTTCAACTCCCGCCTCAGACACGATGCTACATCCAGCCCGAAAGCCAGGATACATGGATAATTGGCAGAATTTTTGACTGGGATGAAGACAAAGGTCAGTATCGAATCGACCTACCCGATAAAAAGATAGCATTAGTTGCTGAACAGGAAATTTACGTTCGTTGCAACCTACCCATCGATGACCCCATAGAAACTCTAGCGATGAAAGGTCAGGAAACGCCGTACTTTCACGATCGACGTTTAGCTTTTGTCCAGTGTCTCATCGAACAACGCGCTGTCAGTCGCGGGATGACGGGGCTGATTTCTGCCAATATTGACCTTTATCCTCATCAAGTTGAAGTTGTCCGCCGCGTACTCGAAGACCCCATTCAACGTTACCTCTTAGCTGATGAAGTTGGACTGGGAAAGACGATCGAAGCAGGTGCTATTCTTCGCCAGTATCTCCTCGATGAACCGCAGGGACGTGCAGTGGTGCTAGTACCGCAATACCTGCGGGAACAGTGGCTTCAAGAATTAGAAAATAAATTCTATCTCTCTGACTTGGACAATCGTGTCCAGGTACTTGCAGTAGAGGATGTCGATCGAGTCAGCCCGAATGCCGATTTGGGCTTCCTGATTTTAGATGAAGCACATCATATTGCAGCAATGGCGACCTCTTCAGATTCGATAAAGCGCAGGCGTTTCCAGACTTGCAAACACCTTGCTCATAAAAGCGATCACCTACTTCTATTATCTGCAACTCCAGTTCTCAATCACGAGCAAGATTTCCTGGCGATGCTGCACCTACTCGATCCGAGCACCTACCAACTTGATGATTTAGAAGGTTTTCGTGCGAGGGTGAAAAACCGCCAACAAATTGGTCGAGTTTTACTCTCATTTAAAGAGAAAGCAAATCCGTTTGTGCTTAAAACTAACCTCAACCAACTGCGAAACCTTTTTCCTGAAGATAAATATCTGCTAAATCTCGTAGAGGAATTACAAAATTGTTTGGTTTCTCCAGAAACACTCCCCGCCGATCGAGATCGAATTGTGCGATCGATTCGCACCCACATCAGCGACACCTATCGGTTACACCGTCGAATGCTCCGCAACCGTCGCGCTGCGGTGGAAGATGTAATTTTTGCCCGAAATGTGACACCAAAAGTAGAGTATGACTTAGATGAGCGATCGCCCCAAATTCACGAACTAATTGATGAATGGCGCACAGTCGCTCCTAACCAACAACTATATCAGCAAATTTTTCTACTTTTATTCTGTGCTAGCGGGACTTGGTTAGGGATTTTAGCGCAAGTGCTCGAAACCCGTTTAAGCGGCATCTCCCATTCTGCCTTGATTCAAGAATTTGGTGCTGATAATATCCGCATTCTGACAGAAACCCCTAAATTTTCTGGGGAAGAACAGATTTTGCAATCTTTACTAAGAATTATTCAGCAACCTTCAGAAGAAGGATCTCGCCTCGAATTACTAAAGATAGTGATACTGTATCATCTTTCAGAGACTTTTAAACTTCAATCTTATCACAGCAACCTTCATAAATTACTTGAACAGGTGCAACAGCGAATTCGCCGACCGATATCGGGAACTCCCCTACCTAAAATTGTCATTTTCACCAGTTTTGCCCAAACAGGCGCTGAAATTTTCCGGTGCTTATCAGATACCTTTGGTCAGGCATCTGTAGCTAGCCATCAATTAGGACTGTCTCGTTCTCATGTTGAGAAAAGCCTCAACCAGTTCAAAAATGACCGAAATTGTTTTATCCTTGTTTGCGATTCCTCTGCTGAAGAAGGTCGGAACTTTCAATTTGTTGATTGGATGATTCATTTCGATCTTCCCTGGTCGCCAAATCGTTTAGAACAAAGGATTGGTAGGATCGATCGCATTGGTCGCCCTTTAAATGTTCAATTTACAGTATTCGCAGGCTCAGACTTAGAGGATAGCCCTCACGATGCTTGGTATCAATTATTAAAAGACGGTTTCGGCATCTTTCATCAATCAATTGCCAGTCTCCAGTTTTATGTAGATGAAAAACTACCAGGACTGCTAACCACTATGTTTCAATCTGGTGCTAGTGGACTATTGGAAATGATAGGGACTATCCAACAAGAAATTGCTGAAGAACAGGTAAAAATTAGCGAACAAAACGCTTTAGATGAAATAGATGCCCAGGATGAAAACGCTACCCAATATTTTCAATATTTAGATGATTATGATGCTCGCCATCAGGAAATTAAACGAGCAACAGAAGACTGGATATGTCAAGCACTGCACTTCAAACAAATTGACGATCCGAATTTAGAAAAAGTAGGGCGTTATCAACCTACTAAGCGCACTCTAATTCCCATCCACGATCTGCAAACTCGCTTTGCTGCTTATGCACAACCCTCTGGTACTTATAACCGGAGAATATCAACTCAATATCCTGGTGTCAACCTCTACCGTATTGGGGAAGGATTTGTGGAAGCACTAGCATCTTATATCCATTGGGATGACAGGGGTCAAGCATTTGCTCTATGGCGATGCGATCGCTCTTGGGATGCTGGGGAAGGGATGGAATGGTTCGGTTTTCGCTTTAATTATGTAGTCGAGGCTGATTTGGAATTAGCCCAGCAAGTTTCAACAGATTTTGAGCTGGAGCGAAGTAGATTTGTATCTGTGAAACGGCGCGCTGATGCGTTATTTCCTCCAATCCTAGAGACAATTTTTATTGATGCTCGCTACGAACCAATGAGCATTGTTGAAGATGAAGCTGTTTTGAAGATTCTGCAAGGTTCGTACAAGGGTAAAAGTTCTCATCCCTGCCGAGATTATAATTTAGCAAAAAGTCGATTATCGGTTCTCAATGAGTTTGTTGATGAGAGTAAGTGGCCTGATTTGTGCAGTCAGGCGCGTGAGAATTCGGAAATACTCTTGCGCGATCGCACTTTTTTCATCTCGCTCTGCGAACAGCGCGCCCGAATCGCCGACCAGAAACTAGGCAATAGACTAGACCAACTGTGGCTGCGCCTCAACCGAATGGCTGAAAGCGAACAAACTTCGCACTCTTTACTAGCAAAAGAAGTCAACATAGAAACTGCGTTAAGTCAAGCTATTTTAGAAGGAATTCGCCATCCGCGAATCAAGCTTGATTCTGTAGGATTCATTGTAGTTTCTGGGCGACCTCCGGTTGAATCTCAGGAAGGGGGAGATGAGTGATGGCTGATTCTTTTCAAAAGCTCAGAGAAATTATCCAAACAGGTAAGATTCCTGCCGATACAAGTCAATTTTCAGAAGTCGGTTACAGGCGCTTGCTGGAAACTTTGGATGCTGCGGGAACTTCTTATGCGCCGGGAATGGGAGATATTGCGGCTCTGATCCGTCAGGTTCTGCGGCGAGAATACGAGCAAAAGGGTGGGATACCCCCAACTTTGAAAGTACCTCGGACTTCTCTTTTTCCAGATCGCGAAATGTGGCAACAAAGCGGGATCGATATTTTGATCGAAGGTGCGGATTACTATCTGATTAGCGCTCATCCTTGGCAGCCTGATTGGCTAGATTTTTCCGCACAATATCCCCCTGAAAAACCCGTATTTGATGATAAAAAACGCCGCAATTACGAGCCAGTAGAGGGAGATCCGTTTCTGGAATTGGTGAATTGGCAGAAGTATCGGAGTGTAGGGCAACGTGAAGCAATTCGGGCTGTTTTGACGGCTCCTGACAATTCGACACTCGCCATTAACCTGCCTACTGGATCGGGGAAAAGCCTTTGCGCTCAACTGCCGGCGCTGGTGCGATCGAAAAATGCTGGTGTAACAGTTGTTGTAGTACCAACTACAGCACTAGCCATTGACCAGGAACGAGCTTTAAAACCTTTTGTGAACCATGCCACTGCCTATTATGGCGACGAGTTGGGGCAAGGACAAGAGAGACGGCAGGAAATTCGCGATCGCATTCGCAACGGCACTCAGCGAATCGTTTTCACATCACCCGAAAGCTTGATGAATTCTCTCGCACCTGCTCTTTACGAAGCCGCAAAATCAGAAATGCTGCGGTATTTCGTAATAGATGAAGCGCATATCGTCGAACAGTGGGGCGATGAATTCCGCCCCGCTTTTCAAGAACTCCCAGGTTTGCGAAGAGATTTGCTGCGCTTAACTTCTTTTACAACTTTATTGCTGACTGCAACCTTAACAGAATCCTGTTTAGATACCCTAGAAATTTTATTCGGGAAACCCGGCCCGTTTCAAGTGATATCTGCCGTACAGTTGCGACCGGAACCGTCTTATTGGTTTGCTTGGTGTCAAAGTGAAGAAATCAGGAAACAGCGATTAATTGAAGCGGTTTATCATCTTCCCCGCCCTCTGATTGTTTACGCCACCAAACGCGAAGATGTCCGGCGATGGCAACAGGATTTATTGTTTGCTGGATTCAAACGGTGTGCGATTATGACCGGGGAATCCAGCCCAGAAGAACGCTCTCAACTGATTGAAAATTTGCGCGAGAGACGAGTTGATATAGTTGTTGCTACTTCTGCTTTTGGATTGGGTGTGGATCAGTCAGATATTCGAGCCGTGCTTCATGTCTGCATCCCAGAAACTATTGATCGCTTTTATCAAGAAGTGGGTCGAGGGGGTCGAGACGGCAAAGCAGCAATCTCGCTCACCTTACATACCAATGAAGACTTAGAGATTGCCAAATCGCTTAATGACAAATCTGCCATAACGATCGATCGGGGTTTTCAGCGGTGGAAAAGTATGTTTTTGAGGAAAGAAATTCTTCCCGATGGGCGGTTTCGCGTTCCCGTCAATATTCCTCCATCCTTACAACCAGGAGACATTGACATGAACAGCCAACAGAATCAGGCTTGGAACATCCGCACTTTAACGCTGATGAGTCGATCGGGTTTAATCGATATTGATGCCGAGGAACCGCCGCGAAGAAGAAATTTTAAATCGGAAGCAGCTTATAACGAAGCTTGGGAACTGCACAGAGAGTCCCGGTTCATCCGCATCCGAGATGAATCGCATCTGAATCGTCAAACTTGGGAACATAAAGTAGAGCCAATTCGCCAACAACGCCAAAACTGGAGCTATAAAAACCTGCAATTGATGCGCGAGGTTTTGCGGCCGAAACGCTGTATTTCCGAAATCTTTGCTGAAGCTTACACTATTCCCGCCCGTGTAGTGCCAGAACCGAGAAAACTGGTCAAAGTTTCTCCCACTTGCTGTGGATGTCCTGTTTGCAGAAAAAACAGGGAACCAGAGTTTTCGGGAATTATGCCCGCGCCATTACCTGTATGGCAAAAACCGAATTTTTTTGTAGGTGAAGAACTAAAACGATTGCTAGGAGGAAATAAATTAATGCTAATTTTCTATGAGTCTCTTGAAACTCAAAGCTGGAAACTCAAAAGCCCTAAACTTTTTCACTGGCTAATCGAGCAGAGAATTAATAATCTGGTGGTTTCTGATGAATTTCAGAGTATATTGATTGAAGAAACAAATCGGATAGCTGATGCTTGTATATTTTTGTTTCAAAAATACGAGCCTCTGCTGATGCCGCCCATTCCCACCCTTATCTTTCATCCGCCCCGAAAGGCTATCCCTCACAACTATCTGTCACTCAACAGAACTTCTCAAGCTCCGCTGATTATCGTGCTTCCTGTCGATACACCCGATCCGAGCCGCGATGACCGCAAGCTGATTGATATTTTTCCTGGGAAACTTTTTATGTTTGACCACTTTTGTAGGGAGGTTAATTTATGAGCGTCTTAAAAACTGCTTTGGCTACTCCTAGCAGAATGCGAGGAATATTTAGATATTTACTTGAAGCACCCAAACAGCGCGAAAACAAGGAAAAACTCACTCGGCTGCTTTCTCCACATGAATTGTCAGAAGGGAGAAACAAAAGTGCCGAACATCCGATGTTTGATGCTGCACTGCGAGAAAGCATAAAATGTCGCTTATTAATCGCAGAAAATGATGATATTGCTATAAATTTTGAGCTTCCCGAAGCATCTCGACATCCTAAAATGGGTGATAAATTGTTACCCGATACGCTGGTACAGCTATTGTTTGCTTCTGATAACGAAGATGAAGAAGATTTAGGTCGGTTAATAGCATGGTATTTAGCACAGGATATTTATGATGCTCCCGGTACATGGCAAGAAGTAGAACAGCGTGTCGCAGAGCAGGGAGTTGCTGAGTCTTTAGATTTGAAAATATCCAGCAATAGTTTGTTTGGTCAAGTCGAGGACTGGATGTGTTATTTAGGGTTTGCTTGGGGTCATGCTTCAAATTCCAACAAAAAACTTGTTGTGGCTGAGCCAACTGCTTATCTCAGAAGAAATTTAAATAATTTATTTCAAGGACAAGCAAAAGCTAAAATTTCAATCCGAGATTTTCTCGATCGCCTAGCTAAAAAATGTCCTCTGTTTGAAACTGGAAAATTTCGAGAACAGGTAGAAGAAAAGATTGGTTTTCGCTTACCAAATCACTTATCAACTAGCACGGCTTTTGCTTTATTTCGCCTTCAGGATGATGGTTGCATCAAGCTTGTAAAAGAGTCGGATGCCGATTTATTCATCTTTACCGGGGTAGGAAATGAAGAAGGATTTTCTCATATTATTCGGACGGAAGTAGAACTATGACATTTACAAAATTTGTTTGCTGGGATGTCGATCGCGTTCGCCGCGTAATGGGTGTGGAGGCTACGCAAACTCCAGATAGTATATTTCTGGCAACTCACCATCCGATCGCCATGTACCGCCAGGAACTTATCGATGCACCGTCGCGAGTTCCCTACAGTGAGGAACAATTTCTGAAAGACTTTCTCGCTGAAAAAGATTTCGCTTTCGTGCCAGTTTTAGGCAGTTCTGGGACGGGAAAATCTCACCTGATTCGCTGGCTAGCTGCGAATATTAAATCGACCCAAAAGCGCCGAGTTTTGCTCATACCCAAAATTGGAACGAATCTCAAAGATATTCTCAGTTTAATATTAGAAGGGATGGCAGGATCAACTTTTGATGAATACCGACAGCGTTTAAATCGAGCCACTAGCAGCTTGACAGAAGCCCAAGCGCGGGAACAACTTCTGAATCAGCTTGCGGCTGCTGTTGGCCCAAATGGTCGGGGCGATCGCACAAAACTGTCGGACGTGGAAGATTACCTAGTTGGTGCTGTTGATTCTTTCCTATACGATCCATTTTTCCGAAAAGAATACTGGCTAAAGGATGGGGGTATTATCCATCAATTAGTTATCCACATTCTCGGACAGCGAGATACGGTAGAAGTTGTGGAAGAACGGAGGCATTTTTCGCTAAATGACTTGCCTCTCAATGTTTTAAACTTGCAAAAAGCTGGGCAGTCTGCGCGGGAATTTTATAGCTTACTCATCGGCGATGAGGATATTCAAAGGGCAACTGTAGATTGGTTGAACCGACATTTAGATGAAGCCATAGCTCAGGTTTTGAGCTTGGGGCGGGAAGATTTACAAAGATTGATGGGGGAAGTTCGCGAAACTTTAGCCCAACAAGGAATAGAGTTAGTTTTGCTGATTGAAGATTTTGCTAAATTGCAAGGCATCGATCGCGAAGTTTTAGAAGCTGTGTTAGCGCGACCTCAACAAGCGGGTGGCAAACATTTGTGCGCGATCCGAACGGCGCTAGCTTGTACTACGGGCTATTTTGACAGTCTGAGGTTAGATACTGTAAAACAGCGGATTACTTTTAGCGTTAATCTTGACCTTGGCACAGTTGGCGAACAATCTTTAGTGAATTATGCAGATATCAAACAATTTGTGGGTCGATATCTCAACGCGGTGCGTTTGGAGGATAAAACAATTCAAAATTGGTGGGCTGACTCTCGCAATCGCGCAGATTCGGATCGAGAATCTCTACCTAGTGCTTGCAATGAATGCGAACACAAACTAGCTTGTCATGCGGGTTTTGCAGAAGCAGACGGTTTTGGTTTGTATCCTTTCACTCCGGAAGCATTAGAACAAATGCTTTCTAGAGTAAATCCCGGCAATTTTAACCCTCGGATTTTGATTAAAGATGTTCTTAAGTGGACGCTAGAAAATTCTGCTGCTGATATCGAGGGCGGAGAGTTTCCTACTATTTCTGTGCGAGAACACTTTGGTAAGATGCGGCTGAGTGCAATGGTTCAGGGAGATATTCAAGCGAAAGATCCAGAAAATGGCGATCGCCGCCAGATTCTCCTAGATTTGTGGACGGATAGTAACGAGTTTTGTGATTTGCACCCAGAAGTTCACTCTGCATTTGATATTCCGGCGCTGGGCGTGAAGGTTCAGCCTACAAAAAAATCATCATCTATTTCGGGTGCTAAAGAGTCTAGGTCTTCTGTTAGTAAGTATCAAGTTGAGTCACAATCTCAAACTAAAAAAAATCTGGCAGCAGCCGGACAAGTTGCCGACAAGCTGACTAGGCAAAAAGAATTTCTTGATAGGTGGAACAACACTCAAGAAAGTTTCCCGCAAGATATCGCTGGGGAACTGCGGCCGTTGATTTACTCAGCTATCGGCGAGCGGATCGAATGGGATACAGAAATGCTGCTTAAGGGGGTTTTTGCTAGTAGTGGGACGACATATTTTAAAAGCAGAAATATTACTTTTTATAGTCGAAAAGTGACGAGGGAGACGATTTCTGGAGTTAAACTATCTCTTCCTCTGAATCCTGACGATGCAGATGAGTTTCGGGAAACGGCGATCGCCTTTCAAGGTATTTTGCAATACAACCATTACAAGCATTGGAAGTTCCCCGATGGATCTCGCTACTTTCGCACCTACGCTAAACAACTGGAAAAATGGAGTCAATATGTTTTAGAGCAAATTCGCCTGTATCCCCGCGAGTCTGGGGAACCCTGGAACCCTGTCCCTGCGGCAGTTGAACTACTGGCGATCGCCGCCACAATGGCAGGACATTCTACCAATTCTACTGAACATTCGATTGAACATTCGATCAATGCTTTGTTTCTCAAACTAGATCCCAAAGATTTAGAAAATCGTTCAGCTACTTGGAAAAAGCTATTTGGTACTTTACAAAAACACCGCGACGCTTTACTAGACATTGTTAGGAGTCGAACCGCTTGCACGAAAGGAAGTTCTACACAATTTCAAATTATTGATACTGTTCAAATTTTGGAACCTTTGAAGCAGGTTAGCAAATCTTGGCAGCCTCAATCTGAAATTCCGGCTGATGTTCGGGAGAAGTTCTCGGAAATTGATAAAGCGCGTCAAGCGGTGGATGAAATGCTAGAAAAAGCGATTCAAGAAGAGTGCGATCGGCAACTCGCTGTTTATTATTCTTTAGTATCTGAACTAGGAGAAGGTATCAATAAAAAGGATGTTTCTGATGTTGTAAAACAGGCAATGGAGCGAGCAAGCGACGCTGCTGTATTTCGGGGAAGGAAGAGTTTCGATGACCTAACATCTGTCTTGAAACAGTTTAAGGCGATCGGGCTTTCTAGCTATGTAGATACCATGAAACGCTTGCAAATTGAAAAAGATAGTCCACACATTCAACCTGGGAAGCTGCTGAAGTATCTCAGCGAAAATCATCAAAAAGCAATGACAGAATCTGCCGAATTTCTCAATAGTACCAATAATTTTCTTGATGCTTCTCTAACCGAGGTCAATAACCGGATTGAGGAGTTAGAAGTGTCAGGCGGTGGAACAGTAGAATCGAGCCATAGAGCTATTCAAGATGGATTGGCTAAACTGCGGAATCTAATTACTGAGGTTAAAGGATAGACAATATGCTTCTAGAAAAATCCTATCAATTGAGTGAGTTGTCTCAAAAGACAATTAATCTTCGGAAGTATGCAGAGAATTATCAAGGGTTTCAATCTCGACAAAAACAGATCGAGCAAGCTGTCACTGGAACTCTACTTTTTGTGCAATCTTTGAGGGCTTTTCGCGAAAGAGAAATTGCCAATTTTGATTTAAATCAAAAGGCTGACAGTCTGCTGAAATTTATTGCTAATGTTGAAGCAAAATTTCAGGAAGATCCTGAGTGGATTATAGACAATGAAAATTTCAACAGAAATAATTTTGACTCTAGGGTAAAGGACTTACAAAAAGCTCTGAGAGAGCAATTGAGTCAAGCTTGGTGGCTGTACCGAATTCAAAAGATGCCGACCACGAATAATGAAATCCTGAATGTGCTGGATAAAGTTTCGGCCTTTAAGCCAACTATCCAACGAATTAGAAATTTAGATGGGCAAATTCGGGAGTCTAACTCAATTCCCCAAAGCAGTGAGGATTTTGATAAAGTCGATCGGCTAATTGAGCAATTAAAGCAGTGCTGGGATGGCTTAAATGCTGATGAGGTTCCTGAAGCAGTGCTCTGTTTTCTGAGAGTAGCTGCTAATGAGGGTGCTACCCTGGGACTTTTAACGCCAGAGGTAAAAGATTGGTTGGCTAAATATGGTCTTATTGATTCTTTACGAATTCGCTTGACCTAATAAATGGTTTGCGATTGTTTAAGACATCACTGACGCACCCTCCTGCATTTTATAGCGTACAGACAAAGTGCGATCGTCTGTACTCTGCGGTGCGTCAGCAGCAAATTGTGTGAGTTGAGTCAAATCTCTTGACTGACGCACCCTACTGCATTTTCTAAAGTACAAACAAAATAGAACTTAAAAAGATTAGATTCTAGCGAACGGCCAGGGCGATATTGTGCGTGTAAACCGGCAGTCGAAAAGTTTTCAATAACTTTGAGATTGAGTTGGTCAGCCAAAGTTGCAATCTTTTCAAACCCAGTAATCCACGGTGCATACATACTTTCGTATTTATCTATGTAATCATTGATATCTTGGTAGCCCGTGGTTCTCAAAATCACCTTTTCCGACATATAATCAAAGGACACTCGAAAATTAGGAACCTTGTCGCGAATTTGTTCTAACACAAATATTACATCTTTTTTGTCAACCAAAGTAGTGTTGCCTTCCCACAAAAAATATGTCGGTCGAGCGAAATCAAATTCACTCTGTTTCAGCAAGGAGATTAAACCGTCTTTTATGTAATCGCCGGGAATGTAGCGAACATTTGCACTAATTTTGTTTGCTTTGAGAGTTTCTGCTTTTAATTGCAGTGTCGCGGGGTCCTCTATTTCAAAATAAATCACTCCTGCTCCATTAATTCTAGCAGCGCGAGTATCCAAACCCGAACCTAAAATAACTACTTGCTTGCAACCTCCTAAAATTTGATTTGACAAAACATCATCAAAATATTTAGTCCGCAACTTAACCATTTCTTTAGCTGCGGGAGAGTTGTGAGCTATTTGGTCAGCTATTTTTTGTGTTTCCTCATTTAGCCATATTTTTACTACATGATCAGTGTAAAGAGGAATTGCCTCTTCGTTCTCTTCTTCTCTAAATTCCGCAACGATAAAAGCAGTACCAGTTACATTGTTCATGGCTAATCTTTCACCCTTACTAAGTAGTTGGTTACAAATAAACATTAGATGGGGACGGGGTTTTTACACCCCTAAACTCCCTTGTATCTGAGATGTTGCCCCATTCTAAATAAGGTTTTTATGAACAGGCAAGATGCCTGTTCCACAAAGAGTGAATTTTCTTGTGGAATAGGCATCTTGCCTGTTCTTGAGAATTGTGCAAAATGTGAGTTGCATCCTAGATTCTTAGCTAAACCAGCCTACAAAATACTATGGTTTTTGTCCTTACCTACTTATTGACTTCTCGCATCTGCTAAAGACTCATTGCTCGCTTCCGCATCCGAATGCAGTTCAGCTTGGTGGATCTTATCAGGAATCAGCCCCTCCGGCCGCACGAGCATCATGACAACAAGAGTTAGGCCGAATAGAAATAAGCGCATTTGAATCGGGTCTAAACTGGTTGCCAGAAAGTCTCGCAACTGGGGAATTGCAATCCTGGGGAGTACAAAAGTATTCAGAAAACCCTTGAGGACTTGCGCTAATTGTGGCAGATAAAGCCGATCGGCAGACATGATAATGATAGCCCCCAAAATCACCCCCGTCATATTCCCCAAACCGCCTAAAATCACCATACACAGGATGATTACCGACACCGAGAAATCGAAAACGCTGGGAAAAATTGCGCTGATATAGGCAGCGTAAAACGCGCCTGCAAAGCCCGAAAAGGTCGCTCCCATCGCAAAAGCCGAAAGTTTGGTTTTGACCAGGTTAATCCCCATCGCACTAGCCGCTAATTCATCTTCGCGCATGGCATTCCACGCCCTCCCCAAGCGGGAATCTCGCAGGCGCGAAATCATGAAGTAAGCGAAGACAACTAGTAGCAAAATTAGGTAGTACCAGGGAAAGTAGTTGCCGGTGCTGAAAGTACCGACGATGGGGAGAGATGGACGCCCGATCGGGTTTATTCCCGCTTCGCCGCCGGTGAGGTTAAAAGGTCGATCGCACCCAACAAGACACAGCACCAGCTCGGGTTTACCCAAAACAGCAGCAACAATCTTCGAGACTGGTTCATCGATGCGAATTGCGGTTAAATTCCTAAACACAACCGGGATAATTTCCCCAAAACCGAGGGTAACGATCGCCAAATAATCGCCCTTAAGCCGCAGTGTCGGAATACCGAGGATTACCCCCGCGATCGCAGCTACACCGGCGGCGATAGGCAATACCACCCAAAAGTTCCAAGCAATATTTAACTGTCCAGAAGATAGCAAAGCCGTCGTGTAAGCGCCGATCGCAAAAAACGCCGCATATCCCAAATCCAACAAACCCGCAAAACCGACAGTAATATTCAAACCCAGCGCCAACATAATAAAGATTTGAATCTGTACTACAGTAGCAATCCAGCCGGTCTGAGCCTGAATGTCGATAAAGGGAAACAGAATTAGAATAAAAGCTAATGTCACCAGAGTTGCCAGCCGCTGGCGTTCTCCCTGCAAACCCTGCAAAGCACCCATTAACGTAGCTGTCAAAATTGCGATCGTCAAACTGCAAATCCCGTACAGCAGCGTCGTCGGCAAAGCAACAGCAGATTGACCAGACAAAGGCCTAATCAAAACCCCTTCTACCACACTCGCAACTAACAGCCAAACTCCCAATCCCACTCCCGCTAAACTGCCGATAGTCGCACCCATTTTCGGGCTGTAAACCTTCTGATCCTGACAACTCATAAAGCCGGCCGCCGTACCCATCAGCCAGCCGATCACGGTACCGCTCCAACCGCCGAATAACAGAACAGTCAAAGAAGCGATCGCCCCTAAAATACCGCTCGATTTGATCGCATTAATTATTTTTTTTGACATAGGAAGAAGTCATTAGTCATTAGTTATTAGTCAGCAGTCAGTAGTTAGATGAAAAAATGCTAGGTATCGCAGTTATAGATGCGACTGACGCGGGTAGTGCCAACTTCTGCCTCACCTCAAGCAACTCGATCGACCGCTGGCTCTGGAAACTCCCGATCGGGCTAGCTACACTTTAGAGTCTTTTGAGTTCGATTATTGCACCAAAAGTGACGAAACTTCAAATATACTGGAACTGTTACCGCAACACGCTTCAAACGGGCGATCGCTATATGGTACAAGCACCTCAAAAAACTATCACCCTCGACGAGTTTTTGCAACTCCCAGAAACCAAACCCGCTAGCGAATACATCAAAGGTGCGATCGTCCAAAAACCTATGCCACAAGGAAAACACAGCAAACTACAAGGCAGATTCGTAACAGTCACCAACGACATCGCAGAGAAACCGCAAATTGCCCTAGCCCTACCAGAACTTCGCTGCACCTTTGGCGGACGTTCTATTGTCCCCGATGTCGCGATTTTTGTTTGGAATCGCATTCCCCTAGACGCTGACGGCGAAATTGCCAATACATTTAACGAGCACCCAGACTGGACAATAGAAATATTGTCCCCAGCCCAAAGCCAAACCAAAGTCACAAACAATATTTTGCACTGTTTGAATGCCGGTTGTCAGATGGGTTGGTTGCTCGATCCCGATGAAAAAAACATTTTAGCCTATCCCGCAAGGCAGCAGCCTATTTCCTTGCAAGAACCAACAGATATACTTCCGATGCCCAATTTTATGCCGGAAATGCAGTTGACTTTAGGCGAAGTTTTTGGCTGGCTCAAACCAGGGAATGTTTGATTGAGGGTTGTATAATGAGGTATCTGCATCTGGTGAGAACAAAATGTGAAACTATTGTAATGACCAGTTTTTAGCAATTTAGCTAGGTTTTGAGGTTGTGATCAGCTAGGGATCTTCATATAATACACTAGAGATGACTTTGATCATTTAGCTTTATTCAGCAACGCCATTATTGAACTACGCCCACTGCTACCGGAGATCAGACACGATGAGTAGCGACGATCGCCTCGAAATCTTAATGAATCAGGCAGAAGAACTCGTACAAGCAAAGAAGTATGACGAGGCGATCGCTATCTTCGAGCAGATGCTGAGAGATTTTCCTCAAAGTGCTAAGGTATGGAGCAAATATGGTCAAACTCTAGCTCTACCAGATGTTAATCGAGAGGAAGAAGCCTATATTGCATTTGAAAAAGCACGTCAAATTGATCCTAATGATAAAAAAGTTTTGAGTAGGTACTGTAAATTCCTGCAAGATCCAAATAGGTTTAATAGGTCTAAGAATCTTCTAAGTATAATATATGAACATTTACTTCACCTTGAACCTTATAATGTTTTTACACTAACGGGTTATGGAAAAGCTTTGATTAAAGAAGGAGAATATGAAAAAGAGAAAGGAGAATATGAAAAAGCCAAAGTAAAATATGAAAAAGCTATTGGTCTTCTTGAAAGTGCGCTTAAAATTGCTCCCTGTAATAAAATTAGTTTAAGTGTTTGTGCCGAGGTTTTGATTAAAAATGAAAATTATACAAAAGCATTTGATATATTGGAAAGGTTATTAGTGATTGAACCTACTAATAGTACAACTGTCCGGATGTGTGCTAATGCTTTGGCTTCAAATGGTCAGTTCGAGAAAGCTTGGCAGTTTTTTGAGCGCTCGCTACAGATTAAACCTGATGATGCAGTAACCCTTAGTCAGTATGCTAATGCTTTGGCTTCAAATGGTCAGTTCGAGAAAGCTTGGCAGTTTTTTGAGCGCTCGTTACAGATTAAACCTGATGATGCAGTAACCCTTAGTCGGTATGCTAATGCTTTGGCTTCAAATGGTCAGTTCGAGAAAGCTTGGCAGTTTTTTGACCAATCGTTACAGATTAAACCTGATAATGCAGTAACACTTAGTTGCTATGCTAATGCTTTGGCTTCAAATGGTCAGATTGAGAAAGCTTGGCAGTTTTTTGACCAATCGTTACAGATTCAACCTAATGATCCGATAACGCTTAATCTGTATGCTACTGCTTTA
>NZ_JAUBSA010000039.1:27149-54188 GCF_036702115.1 Microcoleus sp. LAD1_D5
GCTTCTACGGGTCAGCATGAGAAGGCTTTGGAATTCTTGGAGCGCTCGATACAGATTGAACCTAATGCTCCGATAACGCTTAACCTGTATGCTACTGCTTTAGCTTCTACGGGTCAGCATGAGAAGGCTTTGGAATTCTTGGAGCGCTCGATACAGATTGAACCTAATGCTCCGATAACACTTAGTCGGTATGCTACTGCTTTAGCTTCAAGTGGTCAGCATGAGAAGGCTTTACAATACTTTGAGCTATCGCTACAGCTTGAACCTAATAATCCGATAACACTTAGTCGGTATGCTACTGCTTTGGCTTCAAGTGGTCAGCATGAGAAGCTTGTTCAAATCTTGGAGCGATCGCTACAGCTTGAACCTAATGATCCGATAACACTTAATCTGTATGCTAATGCTTTAGCTTCAACGGGTCAGCATGAGAAGGCTTTACAATACTTTGAGCTATCGCTACAGCTTGAACCTAATGCTCCGATAACACTTAGTCGGTATGCTAATGCTTTAGCTTCTACGGGTCAGTATGAGAAGGCTTTACAATACTTTGAGCTATCGCTACAGCTTGAACCTAATGCTCCGATAACACTTAGTCGGTATGCTAATGCTTTGGCTTCAAATGGTCATCCCGATCAAGCTTTGCAGTTTTTTGAGCGATCGATACAGATTGAACCTAATCATCCAAGAACGCTGAGTTGTTATGCCCATACTTTAGCTACAACTGGTCAATATGAGAAGGCTTTACAATACTTTGAGCTATCCCTTCAAATTAAGCCTCAAAATGCTAGGACGCTCAGCAGTTATCTTGATTTTCAATATGCTCTGGTATTAGAGAAAGTAGGTAAACATCAAGAGGCAATCGACCAATTAAAAGCTATCAAAATTGAAGCTCTTACTCCATACCAAGCTAATGTAATTCGAGTCAACTTAGGTAGGATGTACTACCAAATTAAGCAACCAGAGAAAGGTAAAGAATATTTCAAGGCAGCCATCGCCCTTTCGGATGGCAAAGACCGAACCGATGACAAAGAGCGAACCCTGCTATACATTTCCAGAAGTATTCTTGCCACCAATCCTTATAGCGAAACAGCAGTTGAACTGCTGCGGCAGATTAAAGAAGATTCTCCACGCTATGCTCAGGCACTGGAGATGCTAACTTTAAATCTCAGTGAGGAAGACTATTTTGATATGTTCACAACTGACACCCAAACTTGGCTGAGTGATACCGAAAGGCTGAACCGGGCGATGTATCACAAAATCGCCAATGAGATCAGCATCCTCAAAGGGATTGCCTATCGAATTGTGCGCCATTCCGAACAGAAAGATCCCTTGCTAAGTGGCATCATTCAAGATATTGAGGATGTCTTTGCAGAGGTAGATAGACGACGGGTAGCGCAAAAGTTTAAAATTGAAACTATTCCTCATGATGACTATCGCCGCATCCTGGAAGTCATTTCTAAAACAGCCCATAACATCTCTGATTTCGTCAATAATCAGCTTGCTATAATTGAGTCTAAAACGCGACGAGTAATGCGGAAGCTGCAACCCAGTGCACCTCACTATTCGCAATTTGAAAAGTTATTGACGCAACTAGAATTGACCCAAACTGCCCTCAGTGACTTGAAAGCAATTAACGAAGGTATCACCATCAAAAATCATCGCTTTAAGGTGAAAAAGCTATTTGAAAAATGGGAAACAATACCTATACTCGATGGTGCTCAAATTTTTCTAGACATTCATAACGGTGATTCCGAATTCAATGGAGATGAAGAAAAAATCAAAAGCGCGTTAAATGAACTTGTAGAAAACTCCCTCAAATACAATTCAAATCAGCATAATCTAGCCATTCGCATCACTTCTCAAGATGTCATAAATCCACCCGAAATCAGAGGAAGAACGATGCCTGGTGAGCAGAAATACCTGTTAATTACCTTTTCTGATAATGGAAAAGGGGTTCCCGAACATAAGAAAGACTGGATTTTTCAACCTCTAAGAACTACCTCTCAGGAAGGAAAAGGCAGTGGCTTAGGGCTATTCATTATTCGTAAAACCTTGATCAAGATGAATGGGTACATCCGTGAAACTGGGTATAACGGAGCCAGATTTGAAATTCATATTCCCTATAAGTAGGTAAGACAAAAAAAACAATAACATTCGCTCGGCGGCCTCTTTAAAAATAGAAGGGGCGAGTTTAGTTATGGTCTATATTAAGAGCGAGTTTATTTCTGCAAAACCCGCCAGGTCCATGTTAGATTTATTTGTACCCACTTACTGAGGGAGAGAATAGGTAAGATGCAAACTGAAAACGTTCATTTGTTGGTCGTAGAGGACAACCCCGGTTTTTTAAGTGAGTTGCTGGAATGGTTGAACGATTTTGGTTATCAGCATATTGAAACCGCAACGAGCGTAACCGAGGCAAAGGAAAAGTTGAAGACTCCCTTCGATGTGATTATTGCAGATATGCGAATGGAGCAGGACGACAGTGGCTTTGCTGTTGTCAATGAGGTGAAAGCTCGAAATCTTTCTTCTGTAGTCATTATTTTGACAGCAAACGATACAGTGAGCGATTGTCGAAAAGCTTTCAAAATGGAGGCATGGGACTATATTTCCAAAAATATGAAAGGGAATATTTTTGATATTTTACATGAGTCGATTCAAGATGCGATCGCGTATTTCAACCGTTGGGGTAATATCCAAAACGAACAATGGATCGCCGAGAATCTGGAAACACTAGAACAAAATTATTGGGGTCAGTATATTGCTGTGATTAACAAAACGGTTATTGATGCAGCAGATACAGAGGAAACTTTAAATGAACGAATTGAAGAACGGCAACTCCGCCTCTTTTTAACAACAATCCGAAAAATTGGCGATCTGCGTTCTATTTCTGAGCTGATAAAGTTGCCTGAAAGTTCTAGGTTAGAATACAAAAGCACTTTTCAATGGGATGTCAACCAAGACCGTAAGAACGAGGATCTTAGGATAAACATTTTGAAAACTATTGCTGCCTTCCTAAACAGTGAAGGAGGAACATTAATTATTGGTGTGGAAAATAATGGCAATATTTTTGGCTTAGAGAAAGATTTCTCCTTACTTTCCCAAGGAAATCAGGATCAGTTTGAGCAGACAATCATACACTTAGTCGGCAATTGGATGGGTAATACCTTTACACAGCTGATCAAAACTCGCTTTGAAATCATTGAAGGTAAAAATGTTTGCGCCATTGATGTAAAAAAGTCAACCAAACCAGTTTTTTTCAAGAGCAAAAAAGGTTCGGAATTTTATATTCGAGCAGGTAATACATCAAAATCTCTTGATGCCCAAGAATTCTATAATCACCTTCAACTTTCATCTTAACTTGGGTAGCATTGGATCGCACTTTAGATCCCCAACTGCTTGAAGAAGTCGGGGATTTGGGTGTGATATTTTTCGCAAGCGTATATTTTAGGCGATCGCAAATCCGGTATGTTTGCGGACTTCCGGCGAATGAAATGCCAAAACAATGCAATTTTCAGGAACGCCACCCTCCAGTAATTCATCGGTAATGCCGTCTTCAATACCGTCATAATGAATCCAGAGTTTGCCGTTGCGAATTTCAACGTGAACGAGGCAGTAGTGAAGTCGCTTTTGGCCCTCCCAGCCTTCACTCATCAATAAAAAATCATTGCGGTCTTCGCTAACAATGACTTTGTTATTAATCTCGGCGTATCTGTACGGTAGGCTGGCATAGTACGACAGAATTTTATAAATTAAGTCGCGGTATTTGTCTAGTTTATCCATCTGGTAATAACCTCCTGAATAGTATCGACAACGATAATTTTTATTACTCCGTCTGTCAGTACAATTTGTACGATATCTTCATTAAAGAAGCTGATATAAATCTCTTCAGTAATTGCAAGATATAGGGTACGCTCTGGTTCTTTTTTCGATATTATTTTCAAATACAAAATGTATTGCCCAATCGCATTTCCCCAATCTTTTACTAGAGATTTGCCGACAAAACTTTTGATTTCAACTGCAATTCTTTGTCCATCGCGTTCGGCTGCTAGCAGCTTTTTAGCTCCCAAATCCACAAACACACTGCGAACCAAATTGCAGAGTCAAAGGATCGTCTGTAATTATCCACCGATCCTTTTCTAAAGCAGTCCTTACTTGATAATGATAAATGTCTTTTGCCATTTTTTCAACCCAGCAACTTTAAACCTTCTCCTGAACATTCTCACCCAACAAACCCCCTGGCCGAAAAGCCAAAATCACCACCAAAACCCCAAACACCCAAGCATTAGTCCAGCGGCTCGACAAATACTGATCGCTCAAAGACGAAAGCAACCCAATCAAAACCCCTCCTAACATCGCCCCGACAATATTGCCAATTCCCCCCAAAACCGCTGCCGTAAAAGCCCTCAAACCCGCCGTAAACCCCATCGTAAAAACAATAGTATTGTTGTACAGGCCAACCAGAATCCCAGCCGAACCCGCCAAAGCTCCCCCAATCAAAAAAGTTAGAGCAATAATCTGATCCACATTAATTCCCATAATTTTAGCAGCATCGCGGCTTTGAGCCGTTGCCCGCATCGCCTTTCCCAGACGAGTGTATTGCACAAAAACATGAAGCAAAACCATCAATACAACCGCCACCACCAACACAATTAAATCTTTTGTAGTAAATACAATACTCGTTTGAATTCCCAAACTTTTGAAAATATCAACTCGCGGTAACAAATCGGGAAAACTTTTCGGAGCAGCAGAATTAGAACCCATCACCGGAAGAAAAGCTTTCAATCCTCCCCAAAACAGCCCCATATTTTGGAAAATAAAAGAAACTCCAATTGCCGAAATTAAAGCAGCCAAACGGGGAGCATTTCGCAAAGGCCGATAAGCGTACTTTTCGACAACAATATTCAGTCCAGCACAAAACAACGAACATACAATTAAAGCGACTAACATCACCGGTATTGCGATATTTAAAGGTGTACCGTCTTGAATCCCAAAAGCTCCGAACACAGTTAGCGAAGCAAAAGCGCCCAACATATACAAATCGCCGTGAGCAAAATTGATTAACTCAATAATGCCGTAAACCATCGTGTAACCCAAAGCAATAATTGCAATCAGCGCCCCGTTGACCAGACCCACTAACAATTGTTGAATCAGAACTTCAGGACTGCGGATTATTTCGCCAATAATTTTGGGCAAATCAAATCCTGCGATCGGGCCTAATAGCAAAACTATATAAACTACACCTAGATAGAAGAGAATACTTTTCCAGTTCTTCATGTTTTTGAGTAATTGGGAATTGGGAATTGGGAATGGGGAATTGGGAATTGGAAATCGAGAATCGGGAATCGGGAATTGGGAATTGGGCATCGGGCATGGGACTTTGGAGGAAGAAGGAAAAAGGCATAATTTTTTATTATCCCTTCTTCCTTCTTCCCGATATCCGTTACATCCGTTACATCCGTTATAAAATCTGTTGCCGAACTTCCCTCTTCCTTCTGATTAATTATTCCGTCTTGAGCGCATTCACGAACTCCCACTTGCCACCTTTAACAACATTTCCTGACATTGTAGTCAAGCTCGTGTCGCCGTTGGTGTCAAAACTCCAAGTGCCGAGTACCCCGTTAAAATCTTTAGTTGCCAAGACAGCTTCGCGGATAGCAGCGCGGTCATTTTTGCAAACTTTATTAATTGCGCCGATCGCAACTTTAGCAGCTTCATAGGCGTAAGCTGCATAAGCTTCGGGTTCAGCATTATATTTTGCCTTGTAACTTTCGTACCACTTCGCACCCGCACCAGTCAATTCTTGAGGAGGCAAGCCGCCAAAAGTAGCGTAAATTCCTTCGGCATCTTTGCCTGCCGCGTCAATTAAAGCTTGCTCTTTAATGCCGTCGGGCCCCATGAACTTAACTGCCTCAGGCGTCATTCCGACATTTCTCATGTCTTTAATTATTTGTCCGGCATTGCTTTGAGTAGTGCCTCCAAGGTAAATCATGTCGGGATTTAAAGCTTTGATCTTATTCATTAACGCCTTATAGTCGCTAGCTTTAATATCAATTCCTTCTCTTCCGAGGACTTGAATTCCCAACTTTTTAGAAGTTGCTTCAAAAACATCAGCGATGCCTTTGCCGTAGAGTTCTTGATCGTCGAGAATGTAGACTTTTTGCACGCCTAAAGATTTCGCCCAGTTGCCAGCTACAGCACCTTGAAGGTCGTCAGCGGGGACAACGCGGCTGAAATTACGAGTGCCAGCGGGATAATAAACGTTGGGTTCTTTGGCTTCGCCTTTTCCTGGTTTCGTCAGTCCCGGATAAGTGTTGGCCGGACTGATCATGACGATGTTAGCTTGGTTGAGCACGGGAATGGAAAGTTTGGCGGCACCGGAGTTATAGTGACCGATGACGGCAACTACCGAACCGTCAGCTACGGCTTTGTTGGAGTTCGACGTTACTTGGGCCGGGTCCCATTTGCCGGCGGCGGCGGTGGCGTCATCGAAAACTTCGTATTGGATTTGGATTTTGCCGTCGCAAGCTTTGGAGTTGGTTTCGGCGAGGGCTTGTTGGATGCCGTTGACCATTGTTTGAGCTTGACCCAAGGCGCTGCCTGTCATGGGGAGCATGGAGACAATTTTGACAGTATTTGGGTCTCCGGGGCTGCTGACTGCGACGGGAGTGGCTGCAGGACTGGTTCCGGGGCTGCCTCCGGGAGTTGTGGCGGTGGGTGCTGGAGGATTTTGACAGCTAGCGCACAGAGAGGCTATTCCGGCGGCAAAAAGTAATTTCTGCAATCCTCCCAAGCCGAGATTGTGTGTTGAGTTGATTTTTGGGGATGTGGCACTTTTGCCCCCTGACTTCTGGGAAAAGTTCATAGGTTGGTTCGTTTGTTGCTTGCGTTTTTGCATATTTTTCACTCTAGTCAGTATGTAGTCAAGAGTTAGCACAAGTTTAAAAAATTTGTGTCAACTCTCAAAGATACACTGCTGCAGCAAGAAGGTCGGGACTTGGGCCATATATGATATCAATGTCGGCGATATCCAAAGTTTAGACTTGAAAAATGTCTTATTCGCCTGGTTCTGCGTGGTATTGTGCGATCGCAGTCTGGATTTCCTCGGCCGAGACGTTTGCTTGTTCTGATTTCCAGTAAATCAGGTGTAAAACAACCTGAGTCGGTGATTCAACTTGATAAATCAAACGATAGCCACCGCTCTTACCAACTTGGGCATCACTGTTTTTAGCCCGGACTTTGTAAACGGTGTATTGGGTGCCTGCAATCTAGTTTCCGATGAAGTTTCCTTGGATAATCTCATCGAGGACGGGCTGAACATCGGTTTGAATTTGGCGATACTTTTTAGCGAGTCCTTTGAGGCGACGTTTGAAAAGTGCCGTGAATTTGAGTTGGACTGGCATCTCAGACATTGATGCCGTCCCAGAGATCCTCAATGGGGAAGGTTTGTCCCGCTTTGGCTTGGTGGAGGGAGGCTTTCAGGTCAGCGAGGATTTGGTCGTTGGAGTCGGTGTCTGAGTCAAAATCCGAGTCGAAGTCTGGGGCGAGCGCGGTCTGTGTCCGACTGGTCAAAAATTCCAGGAATGTCAGGGTTTGCTCTAAAAGCGATTCAGGAGTCCGTTCGATCGCTTCTAGAAGGCGTTGTTTTATCGGCGACATAAGATGACCTCTCAATCTAGCTCCTCTCATCTTATCAGTAAGTCTAGTAAATTTTGTTTGCATCGAAAACTTAAATGTGTCTGGGATGCTCAAGTGTGGTAAATTAGCGGCTGCTATAGCAATGCTTGGATTCTCTGAATTTTGTAGTCTGAGGTTGACTCGCCCATGATTGAGTTACAAGCGGATTTAGAATATGTAGTGAGCGATCGCTTAAAAGTCTCTCTAGATGCGATCGCGCAATTTTGCCAGCGCTGGAACATAGTCGAGTTTGCCCTGTTTGGCTCGGTGCTGCGGGATGATTTTCGCCCTGATAGTGATGTGGATGTATTAGTTACTTACGATCCATCGCACCGCCTCACGCTGTCTCATTTATTGGGTATGCAAGAGGAGATAGAGCATTTATTTCAGCGATCTGTAGATCTGGTGGAAAAAAAGCTGTTAGAAAATCCCTATCTGCGATCGAACATTTTGAAAACGCATCAAGTGATTTATGCAAGCGGGCGATCGGGAGAGTGCTTCACTTTGTATTCTCCAGCCACAACTCAGATGTTTTCAGTACCCTACTGCTAAGTCTCACACCTATTTCACCTTCCGAAACAGATTCAATTGTTTGATTATTTAACTGAATTTCTAGTATCTCTGCTCTCAACCAACCCTCGTCATTACAGACAATAATTGATGCACTCTTATTTACAGTAATATTGGAAATATTAAGTATTACTACTTCACCCTTGCGGTGAACTTCTAGAGGATATCCAAGCCGACTGGAGCTTGATGGCTTGAACTCAACAAGCCCATATTTCAACAAAGAATTCCTAGCATCTTCTTTTGTTATGAAGCCCTTTTCAATATAGGAGTACAACTTAAAAATCTCATAGGTTGTAAGCAATCCTCTTTCATCTGATTGAGCATCAGCAATCTGTTGTTCGCTAAAGGGAGGATTTTTCCTTTCAATAGGAGGAAGATATCTTTGATGGTTGACTATGTAGAGGCCAAAGACATCCAAGCTATTGCGCTCTTTAGCTCTTCTATTCTTAATCTTACTTATTTGCCAACACTCACTATCTTTAGAAGTACCACCGATACCTTTAATTTCTATAACAAGCAAGCCTTTTTCTAAAGTAATCTGAATATCTTCTTCTTTGATTTATGGGTGAGTTTCATCCATATTAACTGTATTTTCAAAACCCACCCAAATGAAAAAATCTTCAATCGCTTTAACCAACGAATCTCCTGTTTCAGTTATTAAATCATGTAGAAATTTATATTTTGCTCGGTTTTTTTGTAACTCTTCTTCTATCTCAGTCAAAGCTGCTTTATATTCATCTTCTAGCTTTGCCTTTCTAGCCACAAGATCGGCTTGATTTGGGAGAAGATAATTCTCTAACTTCAACCAAGAAAACTGCTCAGAGTAAGGAAAAATCCTAGGAAATAACCCCGGCAATAGCTCATCAATAAGTTCAATCAGAAATTCCTTCTTACCATCATGTAATTGAGGGAAAGCCAAAACTACTGATGTCTCTAACGAAAAATCAATAAACCCAACTATTTCATTACTACAATTTAGCAATAGAGGAATGAAATCTTTTCTCGGCATCGACTTCCGGTCATCCTCTAACCATTGTGTAGGATGCTGAAATACAATCTCATAAATAAAATTTTTCCTATATTTATGAAGAAAAATATTTAAATCTTTACCGATATCTGAAACTACAACATTTTTACCCCTTTTATTATATTTTTTTGATAAGCACGGCATAAATTCGTATAATGACTTTTGTATGACTTCGCAATTATAATTGTTATTATGAGTTATGTTGATAGGATAATAAGTAGATATCTCATCGACCGAACAAAAAACAATAGTGAGAGTTTCTTTAGCAAAGAAGGCTCCTAAATTTTCTCGTAAAATACTTGATGATAGTGGTCGTGGATCGAATATGGTTTGAGGATATCTGCTTGATAAGACCGTTTGCTCACTTCCTTTAAAAAATGAGTGTGTGTGTTCAGACTCAATGTATTCAATAGGCTCTCGATCTTGCAAATCTACAATTATAATGTCGTATTCATGAAGATTTGGCGGAAAATCAAAGTTTAGTAGGCATTCATGTGACTTATAGCGGTCGTAGTTTGGTACTTTAACTTGAGAGCCTAATGTGCCAGAAAAACAATGTAAACCTTTAGATCCTAAAGCTTCAACAATCTCTCTATCTAAATCGATTGCACAGATTTGAGGCTTTTCTTTGCTCTGACTACTTAAATATTTGTCTTTCATCTCTACTTCCTTAGATAATTTTTTTACTCAAGTAACTATAGCGTTTATCAACAGCATGAGGTGCAAAATGTTTTCTATCGTTTTAGGAATTTCGATTTTGTTTATGTACCCTATCTACTTGAGAAAGGCTAGAGTTTACACTTTTTACGGATTTCAGATAACCTTGGTACAACATCCCAAGCCGGGAATTAGGTATATTATATCAGGACAATCACTCTTCCGCTTCCCGAAGTCACGATCGAGCGGGATGACTGTGCTAGCTAGCTAATTTCTGAGTAAGAATCGCTACAGCCACTTCGTAATCCTTTCCGAGGAGGTAAGCGAAATGATAATAGCTGGCAAGATAGAAATCGCAACCAAACTTCTGATAGCGATCGCAGATCGCCAGAAATCCATAACGGGCATCGCTGGGCTTTGTGAACCAATCACGATGGTAAGAGTCCTGAAGAAACAGGGTGAGTGTCTGTTGGTCAGCACTCGGAATCAATCGAATGGGATGGATGCTGGCATGGTGCGATCGCGGCACTGGCAGCAGCAGGTTATACTCTTCAACTGTGAGAAAATCTGCCAGACTATCTTCGGCGATCTCAAAGTAGGATTGCTCCGGTAACTTGAGAAAATGGTGCCACGCCATCCAAAATTCGTGTTTGCTGTCAAATCCTGGATCGATATCTAATCGCCACTGTCGATCCTGACATAAATCATCGAGAACATCTTGGGGCAAATCCGTGAGTTTCATGAATCGTTTCCCTGCAATCCTTTTAACCACCCATATCGGCTATTCTAAATGAATCGATCCTAACATATGGTGCGTCGCTATGAAAATTATTGCCTGATGCAGTTATCTCATAGCGACGCACCCTACAGCTATAGAAAAGATGCGGTTCTAGCAACAATGCTCAGCAATTTAAATTATTCTATCTTGTCGAACTCACGTTCCTTTAACGGTTCAAACACCAACAGTGAATCGATCGCCCGCAGAGCCTCCAACATTCGCAACTCGTGCGCTCCTGCGACAGTAATATACCGCTTTCCTTTATTCTGAAGAACCTCAACAAACTGCTGGTGCATAGTCATCCGTAAATGTTCGCTTTCTCGCGTTCCATCCTGAACAAACCCGAAATCCGGCTGAGTCAAAATATACAAATCGTAGCGGCGGCTGTCTGCAATTTGCTCGACCATCGGGTGTTCCGAACCAAGGTAACGTTTGTGCCAAATACAAGTAGCTAAAGGGTCTGTATCGCAGATAACGACTTTGTTAGCGCGAGTAGCAAGATCGTCTTCTATAGCAGCTTGTTTCTGGGCAATTTCTACAAATTCATAGCTGTCCCAAATTTCAGTATCGGGCGAATATTGCCTGCCTTCCCAGTAACACCTGCCGTATTCGGGAACCCAAGCAGTTTGATAGTGCTGTGCGAGCGATCGCGCCAGGGTAGTCGTGCCGCTCGACTCTACACCCAGCACGCAGACTCGTTTGGCAAAGTAGGCTTTGGCTGGGGGAGTCAGCATTTGCCAGTGTTCGGCTAGGTGCGATCGCAATTGCGTTCCAGAAATCGGGAATTTGAGCCGTTCGCGATCGACTGCACAGTGTTGAGCTCCCATCAGTTTTGCCCAAGCTTCGCCGTAATCTTCGGAAGTAAAAGCGATATCGGGTTTTCGCCCGGAAAGCACCTCTAGAGTCCTCTGAGCCCAAGGTTCGGGGGCTTCCGGCAAATCGTCGAGCACTTCGATAACTTCGGCGTCGGGATGCAAAAACCGAATCCACTCGGCTCTAACGCTTCCTGCAACTGCTTGATTTGTCTTGTAACAGGCGAGAACGATTAAACGGTCAACCTTTTTTTTAGCTTCTCGAATTAAGTAGTCGTGTCCTTTGTGGAAGGGGTAAAATTTGCCTACAGTAACACCGAGTATCATAAAGATTGCTGCTGTTTTAACTTTTTTTCTGAGTAAATACGCTGAAAATTTTGCAGTCCGTGAATTGCCATCAACCAAAAAATTGCGTACAAAATACTCGTCAGATATAGCCCGCGCGAGGCATACAAGGGAACGTAAATCGTGTCTGCAACAATCCACAAATACCAGCTTTCGAGATAGCGTTCCATCAGGTACAACTGGGCGATCGCGCTTAAGATGGTGGTTAGGGCGTCCCAAAATGGTGCTGCACCGCCCAAAGATACTAATACTGTTCGCAAGCCAAATACGCCAACTGTAACTAAGACTGCGGTGAGGATGAGCCAGCGTTGATCCATGCGAGATACAGGTTTTTCTGTGCTGTTTTCGCCGCCCTGCAGCCAAATATAAATTGCTCGCAAGCTCGTGATTAAATAGAAAAATTGAATCGCAACTTCGCCGTAAAGTTTAACTTGATAAAACACCGCAGCGTAGGCGATAACTCCGATTAAGCCGATCCACCAGCCTAGGGGATTGTTTTTAGCAAGCAGCCAAACGCTCCAAGCAGAAGCGATCGCGGCTATCGCTTCGATTAAGTCGAGTTGGATAGGGACAAACCACTGCACAGAAAGCAGGAGCACGAAGATGCTTGCTGCGAAGCCGATTAAGTTTGGCAGGTTCGCTTTTTTCATGGCAATCCCTATCTCGGCTGGCTATATTGACTGCGAAATCAAATCCGAATCCTTCTTTTCTTTTGAGCGATCGACACTAAAGTCTTCATAGTACGATCGCTCAGTATTCACATCCCACAAATCGTGCTTTTCGCCGAGAATATTTCTCACAGCCAGCATTCCCGTCAGCATGGAATGGTCTTGGTTGTTGTATCGGTGCATACCGTTTCGCCCGATCGTCTGCAAATTCTCAATTCCCTTCACAAAACCTTCAAGTACCTGCAAGTGTCCTCGATATTCGCCATCATAAACTGGATAAGCCTTGGGCTGCCGTATGACAACTCCATCCTCAACCTCGGCAGTTTTGGCTAACCCCAAACCAACCAACTCGCGAGTTGCTAATTCGATAAGTTCAGCGTCTGACATTTCCCAAACCTCGTCGCCTACGCTACAGAAATATTCCATTCCCAAACAACTTTTGCTGGCATCGGGAACTAAAGCGGCGCTCCAATTCTTAAAGTTTTGAATTCGTCCCACTTTGACTTCGGGGGAGTGAATGTAAATCCAGTTGTCAGGAAACAAATCCTTGCGATCGACAATCAGTGATACAATCAAAAAATCTCGATATTTGAGCGATCGCGCGGCGTGCAATACCTCTTCGGGCGGCTGCGGTTTCAGTCTTGCTACCAGTGCCGATATCGGCATACTCGTAATGAAATTATCCGCCGAATATTGAACTAATTCTCCGTTTTGCTCCGCAGTAATACTTTTAATCTTATTACCTTCACGCTCAAAGCTAATCACTTTAGTATCCAGATAAACTTTGCCGTCTTTATTCTCCACAGCTTCCGCGAACTTTTCCCACATCATCCCCGGCCCCAAAGCCGGATAATCAAACTCTTTGATTAATGTTTTAGTGTCGTTGCTGCCAAACAAAGCATTAATAATTGCTGTCGTCAGGGACAATCCTTTAATCCGCTGCGCCGCCCAATCTGCTTGAATTTCAGAACAAGGAATACCCCAAACTTTTTCCGTGTAAGTCTTAAAAAATGTTTTATACAAGCGTTCGCCAAAACGATTGATCACCCACTGTTCAAAAGTTTTTTCTTCCCTAAGTGGCCAAATTCTAACTTTCAGATAGCTCAACATAATCAACGTACTCTCAATTATGCCCAAATTAAAGAGAGTATTGAAGGCACTGATCGGATAGTTAAAAAATTTACCTCGATAAAAAATTCGCGACAATCGCGGCACTTTAATAAACTCATTTCCCAGTACCTCTTGCCACAACTGCTGCACGGCTTCAACTTTAGTATAAAAGCGGTGGCCCCCAATGTCGAAACGATAGCCTTTGTAGGTTTCTGTGCGAGCTATTCCCCCAACTTTATCACCTTTTTCTAGTACAACAGGGATGATGCCTTGCTTGACGAGCTCGTAGGCAGCAGTCAAGCCCGCAGGGCCTGCACCGACGATCGCAACAGGATAATGTTTCACTAAGCCTACCTCCAGCTTTTTGATCGAACTATACAGTTATAAATAACTCTATACAGTTATTTATAACTTGTCAAAGCGATAGATGCACCCGTAAATACCCTGAGAAACTATCGATCGACCTAATGTTGAAGGACGATTTGCCTTGATTTATTGAGCGGATACTGGCAAGCTAACTTTGCCAGTCAAGGGCTTTTTTTGGTATAAGTAGCGACCAGTGCCGATTGCAAATGCCAGTCCGCTATAAAAGTAGAAAAGCCAGTGCCACGGAATTGTTTTCACGGCAAATACGATACCGTGTTTACGGTAAAAAAATCGGTAAAGTGGTGCATTAATTGCTACCAGTGGTATGGCGAGCAAACCAGCCAGTAGCAGAAAGCTCAGCGACCAGCAGGTTCCCAAAATTGCCAGCAGGACTGCATAAGTTAAAATCACGCTGATCCGGTTTGAAACTTGCAAGTTGAGGTCGTTATTCAATTTGCGATCGCGCCAAATCAGTTCTGTCCAAGGCAGTGCTCGGTAGAAAAAGTCAGCTTTCACCATACCCATAGGTTTCCACCGCTTTAAATGTTTCACCTGCAATGTTTTGCACAGCCGAATGTTATAACCTGCTTGTTTCAAACGGTAGCCGAACTCAATATCTTCGATCGAAGCTTGGCGGTAACTCTCATTAAAGCCACCCATCTGCAAAAAAATTTCCCGGCGAATCACTCCGCAAGCGCCCCAAAAAGTCGAAGCTTCTTCGTTACCTGTTTGGTGCACGTAGTGGTGCAGCAAGTTCCTGTACTGCGATAGAAAATCAGGATCTCCTGGATCATCGTCGTAAGAGCCGATGAAAGCAGCTAAGTAGGGATTATTTTTGAACACCGATATCGCATAGCCCACAGCTTCTGGACAAACAGCGACATCAGCATCCACAAAAAACAGAATATCTCCCTTTGCAGCTTGGGCACCCAAATTCCTTGCCCGCGCTGGCCCCCCGCATTCGGGAATCCTGATGACTTTGGCGCCGAATTCCTTGGCCAGACGCCAAGAACCGTCGCTTTCGCCATCTGCTACTACAATAATCTCGATCGGTCTAGGCACAGCTTGAGCCAGTTTTGACAAACAGGTGCGGAAGTAAGCGCCCCCGTTGTGGACTGGGATAATGATGGATACAGTGGGGTCGGCGGTAGAAATCATTACCTAAATTATTTAAATTGCAGGAACCCAAATTTGCTTAAATTTTATTGTTGCTACTTTACGAAGGGTAAAATTAGCTCTACTTTTTTATTTATAACTCGATTGCTGTTTGTATTCAACTAGATTTTTTGCTGGCATTCTCGATTAGATTTTCCCCAATTCATACCTGTATTCTACGCCATATCTTGCTGAGACTGACCTGATGCAGACAACAGCTTTACAAAATCTTTAAATATAGGATTGTTTGTGTAAACTTGCGAAAAAGCACCAGCAGCATTTTTGTGCGGCTGTGTTGCACCGCACAAGACTGTGATTTTATAAGTAGGCACACCGTATAAAATCAAACATCCTTTATACGGGCACCGGGAACTGTCAGCACTTGCGCGGTACAATTTCTTTTACCGACCTCATCCACGAGTGACTCCTGAACCAAGTCTCGATCGCTACTGCGGACTCAATGCACATTTTATGACTTTTGGCAATATATATTTTTAAATATACGTCTTAAAATTCCCGACGCTGTACGATCGAGCTTTGGTAATTTGCTAACATACCCTTAGCTAGCTCCCTTTGAACCAAAACTTTTACCTAAACCATTTTTTATATTACATGATAACCTCCCAAAACACTTTAAATCAGCCATTAGTTTCAGTCATCATACCAGCTTTCAACGCTGACAATTTTATTGCTAAAACCTTAGAGTCGGTCTTATCTCAAACTTATCAAAACATAGAAGTTTTAGTAGTTGATGACGGCTCTACAGATACAACAGCCGAAATAGTCCAATCTTTTGCTCAAAAAGATAGCCGAGTCAGCTTATTCCACCAGCCAAATGCCGGCGTCGCCGTCGCCCGCAACCTAGCAATTGAAAAATCAAAAGGCGAATATATTGCTCCCATCGATGCCGACGATATTTGGTATCCCCACAACCTAGAAAAACAAGTGAAATGCCTGACTTCCTCAGCACCATCTGTCGGAGTTGTCTATTCCTGGTCAGTTGATATAAATGAAAAAGACTTGCTGACAGGTGGATTTTATAACTCCACCATCGAAGGAGAAGTTTACACAGCATTAATTTATAAATATTTTATAGGCAATGCCAGCTCATCTCTAATCCGCCGCCTTTGTTTTGCAAAAGTCGGCGGTTACAACGGCAAACTTAAACTAGAAAACGCTCAAGGCTGTGAAGACTGGGAACTTCACCTCCGCATCGCCGAACATTATCAATTTAAAGTCGTACCAGAATACTTAGTTGGCTATCGGCAGATTGCCAGCAGTATGTCTAGCAACTATGCAGCAATGGCAAAATCTCACTCTTTAATTATGGCCGATGTCCGACAGCAACATCCTGAAATTCGTAGCAGCATTTATCGCTGGTCTAGCAGCAATTTTTACATTTACTTAGCTGTTAAAAGCAACCGCAGCGGCAATCACCGGAGTACATTATCTTGGCTTTATAGAGCTTTCAAAGAAGATTTATCAATGGCACTTTTGCGACACAATTTGTATCTGCTCTTTATAGAAAGTATATTAAAAATAATAGTTACACCGCCACCTGCATCAGGGTTAGAGTTAAAACCAGCATCTGAATCCAGTGAAGGAACGACACTTGCTAGGATTGAGACGCGGACGAAGGCTCACAGAATGTTACCCTCGCAAGTATATGAAAGAATGCGATTCAACAGTTTAGGAAATCTAAAATCTAAATAAACCCAACATTGAAAAACCCGGTTTTTTGAAGAAACCGGGTTTTTCAGGAAGCTAGAGGGCGTTTAATTCTGCCTGGTTGCTCGCTCAAGAATCAGGAAAGAGAATTAAATAAAAAAATCTCCATTTTCCATGCTTCCTTCTTGCGACAGACATCGGACTGACATCCGTTACATCCGTTACATCCGTTACAAAATCCGTTGCCGAACTTCCTTCTTCCTTCTACTTAATCAATCTAAGCGTGAGAAGCTGTAGGAGTTTTAGCTTGTGGCTGCTGGCCGTCTGGCGACAGGGATTCCCCTTCAATAAACGAGCGCAACATCCAAGCCATTTGCTCGTGCTGTTCCATCAAACCAGTCAAAAAGTCTGCGGTTCCATCATCCTTAAACTCTTCACCGCATTGTTCAACGTGTTTGCGGAGATTGCGAATAATCAGTTCGTGGTCATCAACTAAACGCGCTACCATTTCCGTAGCCAAAGGCAAATCGCCGATATGTTCTTGAATCGAGCCATACTTCAGAAAACCCTCAGCAGTACCAATTGGATAGCCACCTAAAGTTCTCACCCGTTCAGCCATAGCATCGATATTTAATGTTAACGCCTGATAGTGTTCTTCCCACAACTGGTGGAGCGATCGAAACTGCGGGCCCACTACATCCCAGTGATACTTTTTGGTTTTGATTAACAGCAGATAAGCATCTGCCAGGTCGTGATTCAATAGTTCGATAACGCCTGCACGCTGCTCGTCAGATAGACCTATGTTTAACTTACGCATTGAAAATTGTTCCTTCAAATCTAACTTTACATTTATTAGAACAAATTTCCCCAACCACTTACATCAACCCAGAGGACGATCGAACTTTAGTAAAATATCTGCTTTTCAGGTTAAAGTAATTGCAATATTGATACCCTTAGATAGATGCAATAAAACTTATTGTTCTGCATCACCTTTGCTTGGTGAACACAGCGATTGGGCCGTCGGTGATTTCCCTCTCAATCCCCCTAGAGGAAAAGGCTGGAGTCTGATAGCCCGTACAAATCCAGGAATTTCTGCGGAAGTTAAGCAACATCCCACCCAAGGTTAACCAAAATCCACACACTTAATTGTGCGGGCTGCTTTAAAGGACGGCATCAGGGACTTGCAATTAAATATAACCCTGTTATCCTAGAACGCTAGGAAACAGATTTTCTCATATGAGTAGTTCTGAGCGAAAGCATCCAGGATACAAGCCCCCGGATTCATCCGTCCAGAAATAAAAAACCTGTATCCGATGAAACTTGCCCCCCGAATTTATCCGTGGGGTCAATGCTTCAATTCTTTAATCTTTAATCTAAAATCGCGCAATCGATTGATCTCTGTGATTGGGATGCTAGAAATGATATTGAGTGCAACCGCTCAATCGACGTTTAAGGATGCTGCCAAGAAACAGACGGGCGATCGCCGTCGAGACTTTAGGGCAAAAGTGGCTGAAGACTACTTTAATGTTTGAGCCGGGAAAGTAGAAACATTTCTAGGATGTAACCCTTGATAGTAGACCTCTTGCAAAATAATTTTGTGCTATTATAGAAAGTTTAGCCAATTTTATAATCTAGCAGGCTGGGCAAGTTTAAGGAGATGCCCATCAACCCAATAATTCAAAGTTTGACCTAAATTTGAGCAAACTTTTAAGGATAACACATATTTTTTTTGCAAGAGGTCTAGTGTTCAAATCGGCTTACATGAACACAGATAATCTTGGGTTTGTTAAATAGCGATAAACCGAATCACGGAGATGTATATCATGACCTGTGAGGCAGCCGGTAATCGCTGCTCATCCTTGCTCAACCCTCGATACTAAATTGAGCCAAGCAAAAGTTTGTTCAACCCAGGCTCTTTTTTTCAGTAAAACAAAGCCTTGGGTGTTGCGATCGTACAACCACCTGAATAATCCATCCCAAGCTATCCATCACCGATTGGAGAAACCGTTGACCGCTGTCACCGTGATCGACTCTAACAAACAAATACAGCCATGATACCCTTTGTCCCATCTAGTAGACCACCGGCATAAGCTGTCTGTTCGCTTCACCTTCAGGTACACTTGCTGCTGTGACCCCCACAGCACTAAGCCGAAGGTATCAACGGCAGTGTGGCGTTGTCGGCCCGCATGAAGGCTTTGTCAAACCCGACACTCTGATGAAGCATCGTTGTAGTGCCAACTCTTGAAACCTAGTTTTTGGCGGATGGCGCGTCCAAGACAGATAAAAAAAAGCAGTCCTCTGTGTTTGCGCGAAGGAGGAGATAGAGGGCATTGCAGTTTGTCTTATCTGGGGAATACGGGGTAAAGTAGCGGTAGGAAATATTTATCCATACTTTTACTAACTGTGCTACTTTCATTGTTAGCTGTAAACCATCATGCGGGAAATCTGCCAGAGCGTGGAAACCATATTTCAACTGCTGTTAGACGAACTCAAAAAGTCCACTCGCGCGTCTGAGCAGAACTGCCAAGATGTAGCAGGGCGACTCGCAGCAGAAGTCAACAGGATATGCACTGAAAGCCAGCGGATTCAAGCCTCCGGAGATATAGAAGGTTCAGCCCAGAGCCTCGCTCAGCACCGCTTGCAACAATGCCTCCACTATTACAATTTAGGCTCCGGGCCCGGGCGAGTAGAATTGCACAGTACCCTCAGCGCGATCGTCTATCGCTACATCACTCCTCCGCAGGTGCAGTCTAGCTATCAGGCGCGAGTAGAACTGATCAAAGATTTTTTGCAAGGATTTTATCTCGAAGCTTTAAAGGCATTCCGGCGCGAAACCCAACTACCACCCACCTACAGTCCCCGCACTCGCTTAGAACTAGCAGAGTACATGGCCTTTGTAGAGCGCTTCGGCAAGCGGCGCATTCCTTTACCTCGGAACCGCAGCCAGCAACTAATTATTTTACGGGCCCAAACCTTTTCCCAGCAGCAGCCCAAAGAAACCTCCGTAGATATGGAACAAGCCGCCGACGGAGGGGCTTCAGATTCCGATCAAACTTGGAACGACACCTCGGTGCACTCGGTGCGGGAAGCGATGGCGGGACAGGGTTCGGTGGCAATTCGTCCGCTAGGCGACGAGTCAGAATCTCTGCGGCAAAACGTGATTGACGAATTAGTAGCTTACTTGAAAGAGCGCAACCAACAAGACTGCGCCGATTACTTCGTGCTGCGCTTGCAAGACTTGCCGACTAATGAAATAGAGTCGCTTCTGGGCATAACTCCTCGCCAAAGAGACTATTTGCAGCAGCGCTTCAAGTACCATTTGCTCAGGTTCGCCATGTCGCACCGCTGGGAACTCGTTCACCAGTGGCTGGAAGCAGACTTAGATCGAAATCTGGGTTTGCTGCCTTCCCAGTGGCAGGATTTTGGTGAGCAAATTGGCCCAGAAGGACAGCGTTTGCTAAAGTTGAAACAACAAGGTCTGTCAGAGTCAGCGATCGCGCAAAGCCTCGGCAGCACGGTAGCCCAGGTACAGAAACGGTGGTTTAAATTGCTGGAACTTGCCTGGGAATTGCGAAATCGTTCAGATTCCGGAGAAGGGGCATCTAGTGATGAATAACGAAACGAACAGGGATGCAGAGGCTTTCGATCGCCATTTTTTAGACTGGATATTGCAGGCACCGATCGCGAATACCTCTAACGAAGATGAGGAAAACCTCAATCCATCCCCTCGCTCAGAAGAGTGGGGCGACACAGAAGACAATTCCGGGGTGGAATACTGGGAATGGGACGAACCAGACCCGCTGGACTATCAAGTGGGGGCGCACAGCAATGCACCCGCACAACCGCAGACAATTGGAGAAATACCGACCGTGCAAGACCGTTTTCAGACCTTGTTAAAAGAAAGGCTTAGAGCCGAAATTGAATCCAACCCGCCGCTGTTCCCCTGGGAAACAGAATTCAAAAGCTACGACCACGATTACCCAGACGATGTAGCCCCGCAATGGGTTCCCCCCCTACACCTCTGGACTCCCCAACTACAAAATATCAGGTGGGGCCGCCTGCCAATTCCGATCGCCCAAGGGGTTTTTGCTCAACTGCTAGAACCTTGTCAGGAACTGGTAATGTCGTCGCTGCGGCAAGGCTCGAAGTTAGTTCGCGCTGTAGATGGCTTATTTCCGGGTCAGTCTCAGGAACTTAACGAATTAGCTGGTTTAGTGCTCCGAGGTTCCTTGCGGGGACTTCTAGATTTAGAAGATTTCCCGACTTACGAAGCAGCGAGTACCGATCAACAAATGGTGTTGTCGCTGTTGGCCGCGAGGGAAATCATTGATTCTCTAACTTTGGATTGTCCTGTGAATCAGCCGCCTGTTTCGCGGGAGTGGCTGACTGGTTTGGGTTCGCTGACTCTGGAGGCTCAATACCTGTCGAACCGCAACAGAGAACAGCCAATGCCGTGTTTAAGAGTTGAGTGCCAATTTCCGGGGGCAGGAAGTTTGGAACTCAAGGGAGGAGATGCCGAAGCAACTGCACATCGTCCGAATTCCGGGCATTTAAGTGTGGAGCTCTTTGACCCACAACCGAACAAGACTTATGCTCTAGAAGTTCGATTTCAAAACTTCGAGACCAGACCTTTGATGTTTGCTATTCGTCCAATTTGGGCAGGACAAGATAGCAACTAGAAAGGTGTAATTAGAGTAAATAATTTAGGTTTTTACTCGCTGGTTTGACCTCACACAAAAACAAATGCAATTCCTCGACTTCTGTCGTGGAAAGCCAAAAAAATTAGATATTAGTTCAAGCCCCCAGATTCATCTGTGAAGTTAATCTGTGGATTCAATCTAAAATCTAAAATCTAATGACACAGAAATAAGATTTAGATATTAGGTAAAAGCCAGATTTATCGGTGGATTCAATCTAAAATCTAAAATCTAATGACACAGAAATAAGATTTAGATATTAGGTAAAAGCCAGATTTATCTGTGAATTCAATCTAAAATCTAAAATCTAAAATCTAAAATAGTTGGATGGGTGCACATGACAACTGATAACCTGCGAAATATACCTGTTTTGGGTAAGCTGTGGGAGCAGATTGAGGCGATGCCTCCGCCGGTGATTGAGGATTCTTTACTGCTGCGAATCCTAGTTCAGTTGTTGGTAATTGTGGGAATTGTAGCTACTGACGTTGCTGCTGAAGAAGCCCAGAACCTGTGGGCTGTGCCTGTTAGTATTGTGGGAGCAACTTGGAGTTGGTACCGCCGCCGCGATCACAATGTAGCTGCTAAGTTCTGCATAGCTATTGGAATGCTGGTGGCGCTGTTCGCTTTTTTTAGCCGCTTGGTGGGAGAATTGAATGATACGCGGTTAGTTTTGGCGCAACTGTTAATCCAACTTCAAGTGCTCCACAGTTTCGATTTGCCTCGCCGCAAGGATTTAGGCTATTCGATGGTAATCGGGCTAATTTTGTTAGGGGTAGCAGCGACTCTCAGCCAAACCTTGACTTTTGCGCCGCTGTTGTTGCTGTTTTTGGCTTTAGCGCTTCCGACTTTGGTGTTGGATTATCGATCGCGCTTGGGATTTGTGAAGCCAGAAGCCATTGGCGAAAAAGCACAAGGTAAAGGAAAAAATGATAGCCTGTCGCTATTTGCTGCTACTTTATCCCCAAAGAATTTTGCTTGGCTGCTGCTGATAACTGTCGGGTTGGGGCTAACTATTTTTGCGTTTTTGCCACGCCTCCCTGGCTATCAGTTACGGACTTTTCCGGTGAGTGCTCCTATGGAATATCAGGGGGAGTTTGACTCGCGCAGCATTCTGAATCCGGGGTATGTTAGAGGGGGAAATGAAAAAGGGACTGGCGGAGGAAGGGGGAGAAACCCAGACTCTGGGCCAGGAGAGGTAGACTCTACTTTTTATTATGGTTTCAACCAGCGCATTAATCAAAATTTGCGGGGGGAAATGAAACCCCAAGTGGTGATGCGGGTGCGATCGCAGGCGGCGGGTTTTTGGCGGGTATTGGGATTTGACAAATACACTGGTCAGGGTTGGGAAATTTCTCGCAACGAACAAGCTCAAAAGGTTACTAGACCTAGCTGGTCTTATCAATTTTATCTGAATCCTTTTCCCAATGCGCCTCGGACTCAAGAGGTGATTCAAAGTTATACTATTGTTGCTCCATTGCCGAATTTGATTCCGGCTTTAAACAAGCCGAAGGAGCTTTATTTTCCGAGTCCAGAGGTTGCCGTTGATGCGGAGGGGGGTTTGCGATCGCCTGCGGAATTGGGAGAGGGTGTGACTTATACGGTGATTTCTAATGTGCCTTTTCGCGATCGTTCTTTGTTGGGGAAAACTGGTACTAATTACCCGAAAAATATTCGCAACTTCTATTTGGATGTGCCGCCGAAAATTGCCCAGAAAGTGCGAGAAAAAACAGAAGAAATCTTGGCTGCAAGAACTAGAGTATCTCAGTCGGACAGACCGATTGATTCTCCCTACGAAAAAGCTTTGTATTTGGCTCAATATTTAAAGCAAAATCCGAATTACAAAATAGAAAAAGCTTTGCCTTACTTAGAAGAAGGTGAAGATTTAGTCGAGGCTTTTCTGTTTGGTTACAAAAATACCCAAGATGGCAAAAAAGTTACAGGTGGATATCCAGACCACTTTTCGACGGTACTGACAATTATGCTCAGATCGATCGGGATTCCGGCGCGACTGGCGGGCGGCTTCGATACGGGGGAATTTAACCCGTTTACTGGTTACTATGTTGTGAAAAATACCGATGCTTTCTTGATGACGGAGGTATATTTTCCCAATAACGGCTGGTTTGGTTTTAATCCGATTCCCGGTTATCCGCTGATTCCGGCTTCGGTGGAAGACAACCAGACTTTTAGTGCGATCGAATCGTTTTGGAAGTGGATCGCGGGTTGGCTACCGACTCCTCTCAGAAGCGGGCTGGATTCAGTCATAGGTTTTGTAATTGGCTGGATAACTTTGATTGTGGGCTGGTTTGTGGGACAGTTTGCTAAGGGTTGGGTGGGGTTATTTACTGGCTTGATTGCTGCGATCGGCTTTGGCTTTATTGGCTGGTTAATTTGGCAACTGTGGCGCAAGTGGCGCCACCGCCGCTGGCTGGCGAAGTTGCCACCGGTGGAGGGGGTTTATCAGGAAATGCTGAAGGATTTGGCGAGTAGGGGATTTGTGAAACCTCGCGCTCAAACGCCTTTGGAGTATGCTGAGGCAATGCGGGGGAATCATGCAACTGATGAAGCTGAGGTGATTGATGAAGTTTCGCAAGCTTACGTGCGCTGGAAGTATGGCGGCGAAGCGGGAAATTTGAGTCAGTTGCGGCAGTTGGTGGAAAATTTGAGGCGATCGCACTTGAAGAAACTCAAAAAGCGCTGGTTTTAAGCGATACGGATCGCTTAGATGCGGTAATTAAGCGAGATGAACAGGTTTATAACCGTTTTCGGTCAAGTCATCGGTTTAGGAAGTTGTCGGGGGAGGAGTTTAAGCGGACGGTGGAGGTTTGGGAAAAGAAGGTTTTGTAGTTACCACCCACATTCCGCACCCCCAACTGGCACATATACTGCTTGAGGGGATAAAAGTGAATCATCCGAGACCATCTTGAGTATTTTTACTCAAGATTTTTTGTCGTACTCGCATCACGAGCGTTAAAAATTCCTGACAATAGAAGTGAGGGCATAAGTTAAATCTGATACGAGTTAAAATTGCGATCGTCACAAACCAAGTTTATGACCTCACTGTTACCTGATTGATGACGAAAATGCGTTAATTGCGATCGCCAGCAGTAAGCAATCATCACCAAAATAGTGTAAACTTACGATCGCTATGAACGCTCAAATCAGGATTCAGCAGCCCATGCAGAAAGCATCTGAGATGACAGTAGAAAACTTAGACCATCTAGGCTTGGTAGCCGGTCTAAGTGATGACCTAGGAATAGGCCAAAAAATCAATGAATTAGTAGGCGAACAACCGGGCGAGAAGTCAGTCCCGGCCTGGTAGTCAAAGCGATGATTATCAATGGATTAGGGTTGGTTTCCGCCCCACTATACTTATTCTCTAAATTTTTTGAAGGTAAAGCAATAGAACATTTACTTGGGTCAGGAGTTCAAGCATCACATCTGAATGATGACCGTTTAGGAAGAGTATTAGATAAATTATATTTGGCAGGAATTACGGAAATATTCACAACCATTGCCCTGTCAGCAGCTCAAAAATTCGAGATAAAAACCGACACATCTCACTTGGACTCAAGTTCATTTCATCTACATGGTAAATATGAGCAAGAGTCGCCATCCGTATCTTTTTCTAGCCAAGAAATGGATGACAATCAGTTGGATAATTCATCGCTAGAACATCAAACAACGTTGCTGAATTAGGGTATGATAAATTTATAGTGCGAGCGCCCCAAAATAACACTTCAAAAAACGCAGAGCTTATGCAATGTCCTGAATGTCAGTCAACTCATGTTAATAAAAATGGTCATAAAAAAGGTAAACAGAATTATATTTGTGTCCATTGTGGCAGACAATTTATAGATGGCTACAAACCTCATAAAGGTTACTCGCTCAGAAGTTAAACGTGAATGTCTGAAAATGTATGTCAATAGTATGGGTTTTCGAGCCATTGAGAGGATTAAAGGAGTACATCACACCAGCATTATAAATTGGGTCAAGCAAGTAGGAGAATTGCTCCCTGATGCTTACGAACCCGACACAATTCCCCTGGTGGGAGAACTTGATGAATTAGAAACGTTTGTTGGTAAAAAAAATAAGATTTGGCTATGGACAGCCGTAAATCACTTTCAGCCAGGGATTTTAGGATGGGTATTGGAACTCATAGTGCTACGACTTTTCGGCCACTATGGGAGTTAGTTGGCAATTGGAAATGTTATACCACTTCTCCAAAATTATGTTACAGTAGTTAGTGCCGAGAGAATATAATCCCATCCCGTGATAGATGCGATTGTTTCACTTGAAAATTCTTCAAGAAAAGTGCGAACTTTTTCTTTTATTTCATCTAAGTTATCATAAAGTTCCCAACTTAATTCTTGTTTTATATATTGCCATACTCTCTCGTTCGGATTCAATTCAGGACTGTATGGTGGTTGAAAAAGCAGTAAAATATTATCTGGGATTTTGAGCTGGTTACTATGATGAAACTTACCATTATCCAGTTGCACAACATTTAAATGATCTGGATATTCTGCTGCTAGGTTATCTAAGAATATCTGAAAACATTGACCGTCAAGATGTGAAAACTCTAACCAGAAACTTTCTCCGGTTTGGGGGGCAACCGCCCCATATAAATAGTAAGCTTTAAAATTCCCTTGAACTAAACCTATTGGTTTGACTCCACGGGCTGTAAGTTTTTTCCTTTCAATCGTTTTTAAGCCGATTCTAGTTTCATCTTGACACCAATATTTGAGACCATTTTTTGCTAGATTAGGCGTAGTGGACTCTAACCATAAGACAAGTTTCAGCAATTTTTCTAGTTTTTTTTAAACTCGATTGCTGCCGCCGGCTCTTTTTTGTTACTCAAACGCCTTGGTACTTTTAACTTGGCTTTCATGCGATAGTACAGTTGCTTATGTAAAGTTTGATATTTGACGGATACTTGATAGTTATCTTCCACCCATTTCGCAATTTCTTTGTAACTCTTAAACTCGCAGGATTGCTCACTAATTTTTGTCGAGAGTCCGGCTATTACTTCTGAGGGAATTACTCGCGGTCTCCCAGTCGAGCGGCGCAGCTTTAATAAGGATGACAGACCGCCCTCATTATATTGCTTTAACCATCTTTGTACGGTGATTCTATGTACCCCCTAAAAGTTCAGCTACCTCTGTAATACTCGGGCTCCACCCAGATTTTAACAAATAAAGTGCCTGAATTTTTTGTCTGTTAGTTACAGTTCGTTGCTGGGACATAATTATTTTTAATTCGGTCGCAGTGTCTTCAATTCTTTCTTGGTAATTTACTTTCATACAATCGTCCTTATGCTAGAAGTGCTATTGTAGCATATTTTTGGAGAAGTGGTATTACTTGTATATCACAGATGGATGGCCAGTTTACCCCATGTTTATTCCAGATGGAGACCAAATTATCTGTAAAACTTACATGGGAGCATCCCGATTTTGCAAGTATACAAAAGTATGATAAAATGCGCTGCTTTTGGGAAAAGCCAACACTTAGCTTC